>NZ_JAOWRF010000259.1 GCF_025753815.1 Plectonema radiosum NIES-515
CCCCACTCCCAACAAATGACTATATCTGCCCAATTGTGGAAAGCCAATCAAGATTTAGCGCAAGCTTGTTTAGAGCATCCTTTTGTTCAAGGCATTGCTGATGGTACGCTAGATCCGCAGAAATTCCCCTACTTTGTAGGGCAAGATGCTTTTTTCTTAGAAGCTTTTGCCCGTGTTAACAGTATTGCAGCTGCGAAAGCACCAGATTGGGCAGGATTTATCATATTTCACAATTTAGCTACTGGAGTTTTGCAAGAACTACAGCTACATCAAAGCTATGCTGAAGCGTGGAAAGTCGATTTACAATCTGTTGAACCACAAGCAGCTACTAGGCATTATACTGACTTTTTATTAGCGATCGCTTGGGGTGGAGATGTCGGTTTAACTGCTGCTGCCATGTCTCCCTGTATACGTTTGTATGCGTTTTTGGGACAAGAATTAGCGCGTAATGGTATTCCCAATCATAAGTATGCAGACTGGATTCGCACTTATAGCAGCGCAGATTTTCAGCAGCTAGCAGAAAAATTAGAAGGTTTGGTAGAAAGTTATGCTACTGCTACTACCTTAGTACATTCAACTTATCGTTATGCCATGTTGTGTGAGCGAGACTTTTTTCAAGCAGCATGGGAAAGTTTGTAATAGACATCTCCAGAAAACAATTATTGTGACGTGAAATTTCACGTCTCTTGGGGTTTGGGCAACGCATAGTTCATTTATGGAGATGTCTAATGCATCAAGCTACCCCTTTTCTACCATCCATACCAGCATCCCTAGAATCTCCTCGACTGGGGGAAATGGATAATCTCTCACATCAATAGTCACAACTTGCCCTGATAATTTTAGAAATCTCCAAGCTGTTCCGCTGGTAATTGATCCATAAATGGTTGCAAGAGGTTGATGATTTGCCTCATTGAACTTCTGAGCTGCTACCATTTCGGCAATGCATTGTCCCAAACCAATATTGAGGTTGTCGCGTTTAGCTTCTACAATAACTACAGCTGGTGCTTCGATGTCAAATTGCTCTGGAGAACGACTAATCAAGAAATCACAAACTCCGCTGAGTCCAATTGCCGGATCGACAGTAAAATCAGTTCCGGAGAAGACACTGATCTGCCGATTGAGTATGCGTTTAACTTCTAACACAGTTGGGGCAACTATCATTTCAGATTTTGCCTTTTCGGTGCCGACAGCGATCGCCCACGATAAATTTTCTGACAACAACCCAGCTAAGACTAAACTGGGTGTAATGGGTTCAACTTCTGGTAAAAAACGACCCCCTTCAACGGTGGTTAATCCAAAGTCTTGCTTTACTCTGCGTAACGTAAAGTCGCTGTATGCCATATTGCAAAATCCGAAGAAGGAAATTTGAGATTTTTAACTTTTAACTCTTGCTTCATTGTGCATCCTATGCATGAGAAAATCATGTAACATAAGCGCTAATCAAAGTGTCGATCGCGGGGAAGAGAACAAAAATGTCAGAAAATTTAAGAAGCCAAGTTATCACTCAAGGGGTACAGCGATCGCCTAATCGAGCGATGCTACGTGCTGTTGGTTTTCAAGATGAAGATTTTATCAAGCCTATTGTCGGTGTAGCTAATGGTTACAGCACCATTACTCCCTGCAATATGGGCATCAATAAACTGGCTCTCAGAGCGGAAGCTAGTATTAAAGATGCTGGAGCGATGCCGCAATTGTTCGGTACAATTACTGTGAGCGATGGTATTTCGATGGGAACTGAGGGGATGAAATATTCCCTGGTGTCACGAGAAGTAATTGCTGATTCCATTGAAACTGCTTGCACAGCCCAAAGTATGGATGGTGTACTTGCCATTGGGGGTTGTGATAAAAATATGCCTGGAGCGATGATTGCGATCGCTCGCATGAATATCCCCGCTATCTTTGTTTATGGGGGTACAATCAAACCCGGACATCACGATGGACGCGATTTAACTGTTGTCAGTTCCTTTGAAGCTGTCGGACAATACAGCGCTGGCAAAATTGACGAGAAGGAACTTTTAGAAGTTGAGCACAAAGCTTGTCCTGGTGCTGGTTCTTGTGGGGGAATGTACACTGCTAATACCATGTCTTCCGCTTTTGAAGCGCTGGGGATGAGTTTACCATATTCCTCGACGATGGCGGCAGAAGATGCAGAAAAGGCAGATAGTACAGAAAAATCCGCGTTCTTCTTAGTCGAAGCAATCCGCAAGCAAATCTTACCCAGCCAAATTATCACCCGCAAATCGATTGAAAATGCCCTTTCGGTGGTTATGGCAGTCGGTGGTTCCACAAATGCAGTATTACATTTTTTGGCGATCGCACACACTGCTGGGGTCGAACTTAATTTAGATGACTTTGAAACCATCCGCGCTCGCGTTCCCGTATTGTGCGATTTAAAACCCAGCGGACGTTATGTAGCCACTGACTTACACAAAGCTGGTGGTATTCCCCAAGTGATGAAAATGCTACTTGTGCATGATTTACTTCACGAGGATGCTCTCACCATCACCGGACAAACAATCGCCGAAGTCTTGGCAGATATACCTGATGAACCATCTCCTAACCAAGACGTAATTCGTCCTTGGAATAACCCGATGTATCCTCAAGGACACTTGGCTATCCTCAGGGGAAATCTGGCAACAGAAGGAGCAGTAGCGAAAATTACAGGCGTCAAACTGCCCAAGATGACGGGAACTGCACGAGTATTTGAATCAGAAGAATCTTGTTTAGATGCGATTTTGGCAAAGAAGATAAATGCAGGTGATGTTCTCGTCATCCGCTACGAAGGACCCAAAGGTGGTCCGGGGATGCGGGAGATGTTAGCACCCACCTCAGCAATTATCGGTGCGGGTTTAGCTGATTCGGTGGGGTTAATTACAGACGGACGATTTTCTGGTGGTACTTACGGGATGGTGGTTGGACATGTGGCACCAGAAGCAGCAGTTGGGGGTGCGATCGCTCTTGTCACTGAAGGTGATACCATCACAATTGATGCTCATGCTCGACTGTTGCAATTAAACGTATCCGATGAAGAATTAGCAGCTCGTCGTGCTAATTGGCAACCCCGTCCACCTCGTTATACCAAAGGTGTGTTAGGGAAATATGCCAAATTAGTATCTTCCAGCAGTCTTGGTGCGTTGACAGACTTAGATTTGTTTTGACCGAAAAAATGGGACTCAAGCCCCGTCATAAGCTTGACGGCTTTATGGTAAAATATATATAGTCGCCATAGGGCATTAGGAGACTATAAACGAACGTCGAGGGATGATAAGACTATTTCGATAGCACAACCCAATAGACATCTCCAGAAAACAATGTAGAGACGTGAAATTTCACGTCTCTTGGGGTTTGGGCAACGCATAGTTCATTTCTGGAGATGTCTAATGAAGCGTTAAGGAATCCTCGGACTTTAGGACGAGGAGGTATGTCAAAATTGGGTGTAGTTCGTTAACAAACCTCTCACCCACTTGGATACTGTTGAGGAGTTATTGAGGGGTGCGACCCCTCAATGCCCTCTGGGTCAGATAACAAAGATTCTGAACTCGAAATGTATAGATATTATCTTGAAAGCTGAGGATAAAAGCTCGGACTTTCTTATGTGAAACGACAACTTTCGTGTTCTGAACTCGAAATAGACATCTCCGAAAAACAATGTAGAGACGTGAAATTTCACGTCTCTACAAGGGTTTTGGACAACGCATAGTTCATTTATGGAGATGTCTAATGTATAGATATTATCTTGAAAGTTGAGGATAAAAGCTCGGACTTTTTGATGTGAAACGACAACTTTCGTGTTCTCAACTGTAGCGATGAAGTTGAGAACTTGAATTTTGCAGTTTTGATGCTGGCGCTTTGTGGTAATATCTACATCTTCCATGAGCGGCATTACCCGCTATAGGTTATAAATCAAATGCTACAGCACCCTATCGCCAATATCGAATACACCTAGAGACCTAGCACAGAATCGTCTCTAGAAGGAGAGGGTTTTATATATGTACTTCATTTCCCGGAAATCTGCTGTAATAGTTTAAGTCTTCTGGTAGTACGCACAGACGTGGGTCAAATAAGCGCTCTTTGCGCTAACTACGATATATTTATGATTTTGGTGTGACAGTTGCGTAAGTTCTATCTTCTTCTGTGCTTGGCTTGAGAAGGCTGGGTGGTAAAGTACTTCCGGAATCTGAATGCTATTAAGTGTTGTTTCTAATGTCTATACTAAAAAAATGATACTTTCCTTCGCGACTTATGAGTCACAATCAGACTGTCAAAAAAATATTGATTTTGGCAGCTAATCCTAAAGATACAGTGCGTTTGCGACTGGATCAAGAGGTGCGTGACATTGAAGAAGGGTTACAGCTTGCGGCGCAGCGTGACAAATTCACTTTACAGCAGAAGTGGGCGGTGCGATCGCAAGATATTCGCCGTGCGGTGTTAGATTTTCGACCAAATATCATTCATTTTTCGGGACATGGTTCGGAAGCTGAGGGATTATCCTTTGAGGATGAAGTCGGTAAGGAAAAGTTTGTCACCCCAGAAGCGCTAGGGGGATTATTTAAGCTTTTTGCTAGTCATGTAGAGTGTGTGTTGCTCAATGCTTGCTATTCTGAAGTACAAGAAGAACGCGATCGCTCAACATATTGATTATGTCATTGGGATGAATCAGGCGATCGGTGATAGAGCTGCACTAGAATTTTCCGTTGGCTTTTACGATGCTTTAGCACGTTACGAAGAACAGACCTCTCCCCTACGAGGGGAGGGGAGCAGGATTTCTCCCCCTTCCCTCGTAGGGAAGGGGGTAGGGGGGTTAGGTTCGTCTTTCGCTGAAAAACAGACCTCTCCCCCAACCCCTCCCCTACGAGGGGAGGGGAGCAAGATTAGTTCTGCTTCCCTCTCTTCTCCCCCTTCCCTCGTAGGGAAGGGGGTAGGGGGGTTAGGTTTCCTTCACACTCGCCTATTAAACGCTTACACTCAAAAATACCCCAATGGCTGGCATAGTTTAGAGAATGACGGCTACATCTTCCAAAATTTAGCACATCATTTAATTCAAGCCGGACGCACAACCGAGTTACAACAGTTATTGCTTGACTTTCGCTGGTTGCAAGCGAAGTTAGAGAACAGCAACATCAATAGACATCTGTTGGAAAACAATGTAGAGACGCGAAATTTCGCTCTACAAGGGTTGTGGATAACGCATATTTAATTTTCGGAGATGTCTAATGAATTAATTGCAGATTATAACTTATTACCCGAAGATGCGAATTTGCAATTGCTGCGATGCACGTTAGTAGTGTCAGGACATGTTCTCGCTGAAGATAAAACACAGCTAGCAGGGCAATTATGGGGACGATTGCAGTCTTTTGCAGCGTCGGAGATTCAAGAATTGTTGCAACAAGCACATCTGAACCAAACTACTTGGTTGCGTCCTCTGACATCTAGCTTAACTCGTCCAGATGGAAACTTAATTATAACCTTAACTGGTCATCTTTCTTCGGTTAATGCGATCGCTTTTTCAGTTGATGGCAAATACCTCATTTCTGGTTCATCTGACTCCACACTCCAAGTCTGGGATTGGCAAACTGGGGTTGAAGTGCGGACTTTAACGGGTCATATTAAGAGTGTTAATGCGATCGCTTTTTCACCAAATGGCAAATACCTCATTTCTGGTTCATCTGACTCCACACTCCAAGTCTGGGATTGGCAAACTGGGGTTGAAGTGCGGACTTTAACGGGTCATACTGACAGAGTTTATGCGATCGCTTTTTCACCAAATGGCAAATACCTCATTTCTGGTTCATCTGACTCCACACTCCAAGTCTGGAATTGGCAAACTGGGGAAGTAATTGCCACTTTCATCGGTGATAGTTCAATACACTGCTGTGCAGTTGCACCCGATCGCCTGACAATTGTCGCTGGGGAAGCATCAGGACGAGTGCATTTTTTACAATTAGAGGGCGCCTGATGAACTACAATCTAAATCAGACGATTTTTTGACCGATAAAAGGGACGCTTCACCACAACTGCGGGGTAAGCTTTGCCGCGAATTTCTACTTCTAGCTGCTGACCAACACTTCCTAACTCAGTGGGAACGTAACCAAGGGAGATGGGATAACCAAGTGTAGGTGATAAAGTTCCACTGGTGACTTCCCCCACAACTTTACCTGCTGATAATATTTGATAGCCGTGACGAGCAATATTGCGTCCTTGCATTTGCAAACCTACCAACCGACGCTGCACACCATCAGCTTTTTGCTGTTCTAAAATTGAACGTCCGATAAAATCACCTTTGCTATCCAGATGAACCAACCAACCCAAACCCGCTTCTAAAGGTGTGGTGTTATCATCGATATCTTGTCCATAAAGTGCCATTGCCGCTTCTAGTCGCAGAGTGTCTCTCGCACCAAGTCCACAAGGGGTGACACCAGCTTTAATCAGATTTTGCCACAACTGGACCCCCACATCTGGATCTAGCATCACCTCAAATCCATCTTCCCCCGTGTAACCTGTACGAGCAATAAATGCCGATTTCCCGAATATAGTTGCTTCCAAATGACCAAATGCTTTGACTGGGGTTAAGTCTGCTGACACAAATTGCTGAAGGATGCTGCTTGCTTTTGGTCCTTGGACGGCAATTAAGACTTTTTCTGCTGAGAAGTCTTGAAACTTCACCTCTTCAGCGTCCAGGTTTTGCAATAACCATGCTTTGTCTTTGCCTGTGGTTGCGGCATTGACTATGATTACAGCTTTTTGTGTGTTTGTTGTGCTGTCTTCACCTTGATAATATACAATGATGTCGTCAATAATTCCCGCTTTTTCATTTAACAACACAGTATATTGCGCTTGACCTGGTTGCAACCGACTCAAATCTGAGGGAACCAAACCCTGAAGCTGGGAAATTACGCTTTTACCTTGTAATGTAAACTTACCCATGTGGGAAATATCGAACATTCCCGCTGCATTTCTCACCGCTTCATGTTCCCGGCTAATACCAGTAAATTGTACAGGCATTTCCCAACCACCAAAGCTGGTTAATCTTGCTTTCAGTTCGACAGCAAGTTGATATAAAGGAGTTTGTGCCAGGGTAGTGATAACTTCTTCTTGATTAGCCACAGGTATTTATTGCGATCGCACATCTATTTTAATATACCCTGACGACTGGAAGTCGCGGCTATACAAGCGAAGCCCACCTTCGTGGGCTAAAGAAGCGATCGCACGTCTATTTTAATATACCCTCCACAAATTAAATATGCGTTATCCACAACCCTTGTAGAGACGCGATACCCTTGCGTCTACCATCCGAACGAAGAACACCGACCTGGATTAAATGAAGCGATCGCACGTCTATTTTAATATACCCTCACCCTGGAAGGGTGGGGCTATACCAACAAGGAACACCTGCGTGGGCTAAAGAAGCGATCGCACGTTTATTTTAATATACTCTCACCCTGGAAGGGTGGGGCTATACGAACAAGGAACACCTGCGTGGGCTAAAGAAGCGATCGCACGTTTATTTTAATATTAGTTTAGTCCGCGTAGGCGGACTTTGTTTGTGTAGCCGCGACTTCCAGTCGTCAGGACTAGGGTTGTACGGGCTAAATGAGGCGATCGCACTAGTTACTTATGGTGTAAACGATGACTGAAGCAACCTTGAATACTCAAAACCCGGAAATCAAAAGAAACTATATTATTGAGATGTTAGAACAGTTAACCGTCGATTATCAAAATACCAAGCAAGAAAGAAAAGAAGTTGCAGTGTTATATCCTAATTTTGAGGAAGAATTCACTGTTTTAGAAGAAATCGAACTTTTAACAGTCGATATCCGAGGTTATGCCAGTCAAATTAAAACACGGGGTTGGATTGAAAATGAACAACACGCAATTAATCAATTAAAAAATATGCGATTTTTTGATATTCCCGCGATCGCTCAATTTTACTTAACAACTGGAAGAGAATACAGACGAATCAAAGCTTATATGCAAATGCTAGATTACTTACGCTTGCTGATTCTTGAATATTTGCAGCCAAATCAACACTCACAACCAGAATTAGTTTAACTTAAAACGTAGAGGGTTAGACCCGGAAAATGAACTTTCCTGTTTTGAACGACAAATGTATAAATAATATGTTGAAAGTTTTGGCTAAAAGCTCGGACTTTTCTATTTGAAACGACAACGTTTCTGTTTTGAACGACAAATGTATAAATAATATGTTGAAAGTTTTGGCTAAAAGCTCCAACTCTTCTATTTGAAACGACAACGTTTCTGTTTTGAACGAGTAATTTTGTTTTCTGAACTGTAGCGATGAATTTGAGAACTTGAATTTTTAGGTTGCTGTAGGCAGTCGTAACCCAACCATTTCCTTAGTTACAGTCATTTTTAAAACTATAGACCAAAATAATGTCAAAACTCCTGTAAGTAAGCTCATGATATGAATTCAAAAGCAAAGCTGCATTGAAGCTAGCCCAGTATAAATACGCAATAAACTGTATAATTGATGAATTTTTGACAAAGTTGTTGCAGTTGTAACAGGCGATCGCTATATTTTTCGTTAAGCTGTAAGCGCCAAACTATGATATGAAGTAAATTATGCACTGGTTGTTATCTGGACCGTTGAGCGTAGAGAAATTGACGGTTAAGATTGCTGGTTTACCCGCATCATTACAAAACTTAAAGCTGGTGCAGATGTCAGATTTTCACTATGATGGTTTGCGGCTGAGTGAAACAATGTTAGATAAAGCGATCGCTCTAAGCAACGAAGCCGAACCCGATTTAATTGTATTAACCGGCGACTACATTACCACCAGACCAGAACCAATTCACCAACTGGTGTTAAGACTCAAACATCTCCAAAGTCGCTTGGGAATATATGCTATACTAGGAAATCATGATATATATTATCGCAATTCCAAAGCCGAAGTTACAGCCGCCCTCACGAGTATCGGGATTCAGGTTTTGTGGAATGAAATCGCCTATCCACTAGGAAAAGAACTACCGATAGTCGGATTAAGCGATCGCTACTCACGAGAATTTAACCCCGCACTAGTTATGAATCAACTAGATGCAGCCACACCTTGCATTGTATTATCCCACAATCCAGACACAGCCGAAATATTGCAACAATGGCGAGTAGATTTGCAACTATCTGGTCATACTCACGGCGGTCAAATCATCATTCCGAAAATGGGACCCGCACTACTTTATTATCGCAAAATTCTGCGAAAAATACCGATGAAAATACGGCGGCGAGTTCCATTTTTGCGAAAAGAATACTCAGTAGTTCGCCATTGGGAATGGGCGCAAGGATTGCATCAAATCGGTAAAAATCAATTATACGTCAATCGCGGCTTAGGAACTTATTTCCCAGGACGTTTATTTTGCCCCCCAGAAGTTACAGTAATCACCTTAGAACAGCCGTAGTCAGCGCTTCAGCGCTTCAATTAACCTTCAACGCTTCACCCGAAAATAATACCTTTCAACAACTAACAAATAGCAAATAACAATTTAAATTTTGGTAAGCTATAAGCGCTAATACGAGGAGAGTATCTGGCGCCATGCATTGGTTGTTAACAGGACCTTTAAGAGTAGATAACCTGACCATAAAGATAGCGGAACTTCCAACATCTTTAGAAGGCACAAAACTAGTGCAATTGTCAGATTTTCACTACGATGGTTTGCGGTTAAGTGAAGAAATGTTAGGTCGTGCGATCGCGAAGTGCAACGAAGCCGAACCCGATTTAATTGTATTAACCGGCGACTTCGTAACCGACGATCCTACCCCAATTCATCAACTGGTATATCGACTCAAACATCTACAAAGTCGCTGCGGCATTTACGCTGTACTTGGCAACCACGATATACATTACAACAAATCCAAAACAGAAATTACCACCGCATTAAATAGCATCGGGATTCATGTTCTTTGGAATGAAATTGCCTATCCCTTAGGAAAAGAATTACCACTAGTAGGACTAGCAGATTATTGGTCAAGAGAATTTAATCCCGCACCAGTGATGAATCAAATAGATTCTGCAACACCCCGCATCGTTTTATCGCATAATCCAGATACAGCCAAGATATTACAACAATGGCGAGTAGACTTGCAACTATCAGGTCATACCCACGGTGGTCACATCGTCATTCCTGGTGTTGGTCCAGTAATACTTTATTATAAAAAGTTTCTCAAAATACTTCCCAAAAAATTGCGGCGTTGGGTGCCATTTTTGCGCGGAGACTGTTCTAAAGTCGTGCGATATTGGGAATGGGCGCAAGGTTTTCATCATGTAGGAGCAAATCAATTATACGTCAATCGCGGCTTAGGAACTTATTTCCCCGGACGCTTATTTTGTCCACCAGAAGTTACTATAATTACCTTAATTAGTTAGTTGTTGGTTGTTGGTTGTTAGTTGTTGGTTGTTATCCACTAACCACTAACCACTATCCACTATCAACTATCCACTAATTCTAATAGACTAAACCGCCCAAAGCTACGATGGATACATATCAGCAGCTTGGGCGATTTATAAGCGATTTAATAGATTGAAAAGAGTAAAAAATCAGAGGTAACTAACTCAACTAATGTGGACAATACTCGCAACACACGATACTCAACAATTGTGCATCCTTCATTCCAACTAGGCAACCATTTTTGGCTGTGTGTTCAAAAACCTCCAAAACGACTTTACATGAACTCAAGGCTAAAACACGTTCTTAGGATACGACAATGGAGCAGTTATTGCGAGGACATTAGAGCAGGAGGCACAGGCTCTAATCTGAAGGGTTTTGGTTGAAGGTTTAACTTCTCTGTACCTGTTTATAAGTTAGCATTACTCCTCTCAAGGGCAGCCGTTATATTACCAAAGTTGATTAGCATTAACTTATCGCAATAATTGCGAAATCTTTCTTAAAATTTGGGGTGTTTTGGTAGAGACGTTCCGGTGGAACGTCTTTACGAGAAATTAGGAATTTGACGACTTAATTGACCAAGGCTGAATTTGGGAAGTTGATTTATCTTGCTTACTGCGATAGACTATTTGCCGTCTAAAAGGTATCGCATCGCCAAATCTTGATTGTCGTATCTCGACTACCACTAGCAAGGGTTTTACCATCAGGACTGAAAGCCGCATATTTCTTTTGCAGTAAGCACATCCCACAATTTAACAGTTTTGTCATCACTAGCACTGGCTAATTTCTTGCTATCGGGGCTAAAAGCCACTGAATTAACGCTCCCAGACCAAGAGTATTCTCCGTGTCTTTTGAGAGTTTCGGGTTCCTTTTTTGCTAAGTG
This sequence comes from Plectonema radiosum NIES-515, assembly GCF_025753815.1. Classification (GTDB taxonomy): domain Bacteria; phylum Cyanobacteriota; class Cyanobacteriia; order Cyanobacteriales; family Nostocaceae; genus Hassallia; species Hassallia radiosum_A. Next base: position 11,279 of record NZ_JAOWRF010000259.1, read on the forward strand.
CCAAATTTTTACGGTTTTATCTCCACTGCCACTAGCTAATATAGCGGTTCTCATTTGAATCACATACATGTTCAAAAAATAAATGTAGAGACGTAGCACAGAATAGTCTCTACACCGCGTATTGCACACAACCGAGAAGCGCTATATTTGCCCATCAGCGCTGAAGGCAACGGATGTAACCTGATTTGAATGCCCTTTGAGAGTACGTACAAATATAAAATCTTGCATAAATATGAACAACAAAGTTACATACTAATAGTATGTAAGAAAATTATATCCGCCACTCCTCAAAGAAGTCGGGAATCTAAGTCTTTTGCCTAAATCGCAGTAACTTTTTTATCTTCTGACAAAATCTGTGTTTAAGTAATGCAGATTTTGATACAGATTTGGGTGATGGTGTCGGTTTTACACCTGGGTATTTTAATTCCCATTCCAACTGTGCGGCTTTATTTAAATCGGCAGTGGCTCTATACTCATATCCAAGCTCCGAGCAGACTAGCCCTCGATATTTGTATGCTTTAATATATTTGGGATTTAGGCGAATAGCGTGGGTAAGATTGGCGATCGCTTCAGTATACATTTTTTTGCTGAAATTCTCCCTTCCCAATTCATAGAATGCCTCTGCATCAAAGCGGTGAATGTGAATTTCTGTGTAATTGGCTGGTGAAGATTCATTTGCCGTAATCGGTTGAGAATATTTTAATTGGTTGTAAGCTTCGTTAATTTCTTTGATTCTTTCTTCAGCTTTCTGCTTTTCCTGTTGATCAAAAAAGCGATCTGGATGCCAAATTTTAACAAGCTTGCGGTAAGCTTGCTTCACCTCTATCTGAGATGCAGCAGGTTTTAAACCAAGAATTTCATAAGCATGATAAATATCCAGACGTAGATGCGGTAGCGGGTTGTCGTCAGACATCGGGCATACTGGGAAATAAACACATGTGTAAATCTATGTTATCTATTTCCACAAATCCTTTTAAGTCAACCCAAACTCCCCACAGCGGCTATCATTGGGATCACAGTAGCAGACGCTTCTTTGAAGGTTGGTATTACCGTGTAACCTTACCGGAAATTGAGCAAACCTTCGCTTTTATGTACTCGATCGAAGACCCCATCGGTGGAAAACCCCACAGCGGTGGTGCTGCACAAATCCTCGGTCCCAATGATGAATATTTGTTGCGGACTTTTCCGGATGTTAATAAATTTTGGGCAAAAAACGATGTCTTGGCTTTAGGTCATTGGGGTAAAACTGATTTACAAAGTCAATCCCTTTATCTGTTACCAGCAGAGTTCGATCGCTATATTCAAGAAGGTTATCAAGCTACAGCCACATTAAATCAAGGAATAATTCGCGATCCTGCGACTGGTAATTATTGCCGTTGGCAGTATGAAATTAAACCAGTATACGGCTGGGGAAATAAAGGACAATTACAACAATCTACCGCCGGTATAGTGTCCTTTTTACCAATATTTGAACCGGGATGGCAAATTTTGATGGCTCACGGTAACGCTTGCGGTTGGATTGACTGGAATGGTAAAATCTATGAATTCACCGATGCCCCAGCTTACGGTGAGAAAAATTGGGGTGGTGCTTTTCCGCAAAAATGGTTTTGGTTGAATTGTAATAGCTTTGATTCTGAACCCGACTTAGCATTAACGGCAGGTGGTGGAAGACGTGGTGTGCTGTGGTGGATGGAATCTGTCGCTATGATTGGCTTGCATTATCAAGATAAATTTTATGAATTTGTTCCTTGGAATTCACAAGTTTCTTGGAACATTCAGCCTTGGGGTAGATGGCAAATGCAAGCGCGAAACTTAAATTATGAAGTTGAATTAACAGGAACTACGCATCTACCAGGTACACCGTTGCGTGCGCCTACTGCCAACGGTTTAATGTTCTGTTGTCAAGATACTATGCAAGGAAAACTCGATTTAGAGTTACGCGAAGTAAGTGGAACAAAATCCAAAACAATCCTGAAAGCACATAGTTTTCTGTGTGGATTAGAAGTAGGCGGCGGTTCTTGGAACAATTCTTGGCAGTCTAGCTAAAACTAGTGCTATGATAGTAAATGCTTCGTAGTTTAAGTTGGGGCTGTAGCTCAGTTGGATAGAGCGAGCGCCTCCTAAGCGCTAGGCCGCCGGTTCGAACCTGGCCAGTCCCGTCGTCTGGAAACAATTAAATGAATAAAGTAGTCGCACTTTCTTTATAGATGGTTCGATACAGGGTAGGATATTGCAAAAGTCGCGATAAGAGTGCGTTTTTGCGATAAATTATCTAAGTTCATATTTGGGTAGTTTTTTGAAAATGCGACCCTAAATAATTGTTTTTTTCTTAATTAGAGAAAATTCTCTGAACAGACGAAGTAATAGAACCTTGAATAAGTTACTTTTTACAGGTAAATCATTTCGATTTATGGTTATTGCCCTACCGCTGTTGATGTGGTTGGGATATAAGGAAGTTAAAAGCCAAGTTGTACAACCCCAAGCCGTGTTAGTTTTGGGTGGTTCGACTGCGAGATTAGAACGAGAGAAGTTTACAGCAGATTTTGCCCGGAAGAATCCAAATTTACCAATTTGGATTACTGGTGGTAGCCCAAAAAAGACTACTGAAAAAGTGTTTGCCAAAGCCGGAGTTGATCCCCGACGTTTACACTTGGACTATGAAGCGGTAGATACAGTGACAAATTTTACCACGTTGGTGGATGATTTGGAAAAACGCGGCATTAAGAGTGTGTATTTGATTACATCAGATTATCATATGCGCCGGGCTTGTGTAATTGGCGAGATTGTTTTGGGTAGTCGGGGTATTATATTTAAACCAGTGTCAGTTCCTTCTGAGCGATCGCCTGAACCAATTCAAAAATCAGTCCGTGATGGTGCTAGAGCTTTAGTTTGGATGACAACTGGTTACACAGGGGCAGATGAAGCAAAAAATAAGCGATAAAAAATAAAAAGTTAAAAGTTAAAAGATAATCCTTGAAAAAATATTTATTGTATTTTTCCGAAATAAATTATGCTGTAGGACTATTTCTTTCTTTTAACTTTTGACTTTTGACTTGTTTTGTAATTCCAATTCTTTGCGTAGCTTTTCGTTTTCAGTTGCTAACTGATTAACTATCGCTTGGTCAATTAGGTTAGTGTCACTGGTAGTGTAGATATTGACGCCTTGCTTTTGGGGTGGTTTTTGATTGTATCGGTTAAAATACAATTGCTGTACCCTGCGTCCTACTTCTAATACTTCAGGTTTGGTACAGTTTATTTGTAACTGCTGACAGCGTTCACTGATGGTAATCCGAGGAGAAATGGGAGTGTCAAGTTTGGAACGTTGAGCGGTAACTGGTGTGCTGGCAATTAGTAAAGTCGCTAAAATAGCAATGATGGTTTTCATAAATCAATCTAAGAAATTTCCTCGTAATAAATAGTTGATAACTTTTTCAGTCGTCGTGTAGTACTAAAAGCTAAGTCGCTTATTTATTTTTCTTGAATGAGAACGTATGGCTGTACAATCAAAGTTACAAATCGCTTAGTAAAGTCGCCATTCCATTCCCCAATTTGTGTAACTGAGGGTTTAGCAAGCAATTGTTCATCAATCCATTGCTGTACTTGGGGGGTATTATTGCTAGCGATCGCTATTCCCACATTGAGCAAGTCTAGCTCAATTGGTACTAATATCACCGCATCACGCTGGACGTGAGGAATTAGCCACTCCCACTCAGCCTCATCTAGATTTTGGGTTAATTCAGTTCTTAAGTCTGACATAAGTGCGATCGCAACCTCCTTTAAGCATATTTCTCTAATATCTCAACTTATCGCCCTAAGAAATGCAAATCATTAATTGCTGTTGTACACTGTTGCGTTATCGCCTCTAATTCCTCTTTATTAGTAGAATTAGGTGCATCAATCAACTTGCCAATTCTGACAGAGACAGGAACTGCATGAGGTATTGCCGAACCTTTGACCTCAATCTTCTCACTACCCCACAAACATACGGGTAATAGTGGTACCTTTGCCTTCGCAGCTAGCAGTGCAGCACCTCGTTTGGGGTCTGTAATACGTCCATCTGGGGTGCGGGTACCTTCTAAAAATACACCCACAGCCCAGCCATTTTCAAGATACTCTAAAGCTGAACGAATAGCAGCGCGATCGGCACTTCCCCGACTCACCGGATAAGCACCAAATAATTTAATCGCAGTCCGTAAAATCGGGATTTTAAATAATTCTTCCTTAGCCATATACGCTACAGGACGACCGACACAATTAGAAACAATCGGGGGGTCATAGTTACTCGCATGATTGCTGACTATCACCAAAGGTCCAGTTTTGGGTACGTTTTGGGCATCATAAACCTTACCCTGAAAGTAAGTGTAAAGCATAGGGTTGACGATAGACCACTTAAAGGTGTGGTAAAGTGCCAGATTGATAAACGGTTCGCGACTTTTGCCCATACGGGAGAGTTCTTGAGATGGGGAGATGGGGAGAGTTCTTGACAGGGGGACAGGGGGAC
>NZ_JAOWRF010000282.1 GCF_025753815.1 Plectonema radiosum NIES-515
TTGTCCCCCCCCAAGTCCCCAAGAAGTCCCCTTGTCTTTGAAAAAGTCGCTCCAGAACAGCGTGACTAAAATTGCCGCTGCTGGCATTAAAGGTAAAACATAACTGGGGAGTTTGGTGACGGCAATGGTGAAAAAGCTAAAAACAGCAACAAACCAGACAAAGGCAAATAAACCAAGTTGTTGAGAGCGTTCTTGAGAGCGCCAGTATTTTATTTGCCAAAACTTCAGTCTTGCGATCGCAGCCGGCAAGTATACTGAGTATGGCGCAAAGCCAAGCATTACGACTACAAAGTAAAAATACCACGGCGCTTTGTGACCATTAACGACTTCTGTAAAGCGTTCTAGGTTGTGATAGCCAAAAAACGAGTTAATATAATTCCAACCATTGCGCCAAATTACCAGCGCATACCAGGGTACTGATAAACCAAGGACAATCAGCATCCCCATCAAAAGCCGCATTTCTCGCAATACTTCTCGCAACGAACCTACATAAAGCAGAAACCCTGCGATAATCAGCCCCGGTAAGACAATTCCCACCGGTCCTTTAGTCAAAATCGCCCCAGCAATTAGCACATAAAAAGCTAAATACCACTGATTCGGCAATAGCGATTGGCGATTAGCTATCAGGGATTGGGAAGAATTAACTTCTGTATCTCTTCCCCATTGCCCATTGCCCATTGCCCATTGCCCATTTCCTTGCTTGCTTGCGTAGCCTAGAAAAAAGCATAACAAAGCTGTTCCTACGCATCCAGTTAACAGCATATCTGAGACACCTGTTCTTCCCCAGACAATCATTTCTGGAGTCAGTGCGATGATAGCGGCTCCTAAAGCAGCTGTTAACCAGCGTCGAGTTGGGCGAGAAATATGCTCTAACTCGTCAAGTCTAGCCAGATACCATTGCAAAGTGTAAAATGACAGACTAATGAGTGCGAGCGCAGCCAGGGCACTTGGCAGACGCACTGCCCATTCATTCACCCCAATAATTGTATAGGCGATCGCCTGACACCAGTAAATCAAAGCAGGCTTATCAAAACGAGTTTCACCATTGAAAAACGGCGTGATCCAATCACCTGTAACGAACATTTGGCGTGAAGCTTCGGCAAACAGCGGCTCAGTCTCATCAATCAAGCCAATACTGCCCAAATTCCACCCATAACCCACCCAAGCAATCAAAATCAGCCACAAAATCGATAGAGTCACAGCCAGAGCCGGACGCTTTCCTAAATTGTTGAACCATAGGTCAACTGCGCGATTAGTCATCTAAAGTATCAAGGATGAAGTATGAAGAAAACCTCTCAATTTATTGAGGGGCTTGAAAACGAATTGTTCCTTATTCCTTTCCTCTTTTTTCCTCTTCAATTCGACTATTGACTCAAAATTAATTGCCATTCTTTGCCTTGAGCATTCCAAACAGGTATGGACGTTTCGCCGACAACATATGGTCCCCAGTAACGCCGAGAACCATCCTGGGCAAAAGCGACTAAGATATCTCCCTTTTGTAGCTTGAAGTTACCCTGAGGCAAAGAAAGAATTAGTCCCTTCTCATTACCTTCCCTAGGAGCAAAATCCCAATGCGCTGGCACATCGTAAGAGTTAGTTTGAGCCGTAGCACCTTTTACAGGCGATCGCCCAAGCATTGCTAGTCGCACAGGCTGATCTGTTTGATTGCTCATTCGCAAACTGCCTTGATCCCCCGCCTTCAGAGCCGAGTTATTATTACTATATGTTAAGACGGAATTACCAGTCTCTTTACTGCTGTGTTCTGCCTTGCGATTAAAAACAGGTGCAGAATCTGTTATCTGGTTTTCGGGCTTTTGTGTCGGCGGAAGAAAAGACCTTTCTGGCTTTTCTGACTCGAAAGACACACTTACTTGAAAGTATGCCATCAGCAGTCCAAGCAGCCCCAAAGCACAAGCTACGACAGTAGCGTTACGATACACTGACGATTTCATCTTGATAATTATTAGAAATAAGTATTTTGTTTAGGCTTGCCCAAATAGTAGCTTATTATGCAAAAAAGCAACTCAAAAAAATTGCCTATTATGGGCTACCCTTGGAATTACCAAATAAAATGTATCAAAAATCTCATTTTGAGCAAAACTATACCTGTAGGAAAGCTGTCCCAACAAGCTTTTCGCTTTGGCTCAGGATGACAAAATGTATATTTTTTATTGACGAAAAAAACAACAGACATTTACAATACAATACTATTCAAACAAACTTCTACTGAAACCGATATTCTTAATATAGAAGTATTTCATCATATTTTGACTTTTGCATAAAAGTCTTAGGAAATGCAAAATACTCGTCTCAATAATTTGTCGAATGCGATCGCCAAGCGCCTAAGTGAATGGTTTTTCAATCCTTGGCGCCGATTATCGCTGCTGTTAATTAGTTTTTTGTTCGGTTTTTTTTTGGGGTCGGCAGTTGCTACCACAGCCGGACAAACTGCTGAATGGGACATTGTGGTAGCCGGAACTTTAGTAGTAGTGACAGAGGTTAGTAGTAGGATATTTTATGCTAGCAGCATTTTAGCAAGGCGATCGCTCTGGATGGAATCACTAAACTATTTAAAAGTTGGTTTCACCTACAGCCTATTTCTCGAAGCCTTCAAGCTGGGATCTTGAGGAGTGGGGGAGTTCTTGGGATGGGGAGGAGGGGGGGACGACTTGGGGGACAACTAACCACTAATCACTAACTCTTGACCAATGACCTCCTTTGACCAATTGCATCTTTTGAAATCTATCTACCCAGCTTTTAGCGAGTTATGCGAAACTACGCTACATCGTCAACCCGACGCCATGTCAGATGTGTTGTCGGATTTGTGGCTACCTTTGGCAATGCAAGTAGCATCACGTCGCCAAGAATTAGGGCGTCCATTTATACAGGGAATTTTAGGAGGACAGGGAACCGGGAAAACGACAATGTGCGCGGTTCTCACCTTGATTTTGAAAGAGTTGGGATATCATAGCCTGAGTTTATCATTAGATGACTTATACAAAACTTATAGCGATCGCCTGAAATTAACACAGCAAGACCCCCGTTTAATTTGGCGCGGTCCCCCAGGAACCCATGATATAGACTTAGGCTTAACTGTATTAGATCAAATTCGCCAGTTACAAAGTCCAGTAGCAGTCCCCCGCTTTGATAAATCTGCTTACGGCGGTGTGGGTGATAGAATCACTCCAGAAGTTGTCGAAGGTATAGATATTGTATTATTTGAAGGTTGGTTTGTTGGCGTGCAACCCATCGAATCCACAGCATTTGATACTGCACCCCCACCAATTATTACAGATGAAGATAAAGCATTTGCTCGTGACATGAATCGTCAATTAAGCGATTATCTACCACTGTGGCAGCGATTGGACAGCTTAATTGTGTTGTATCCCAATGATTATCGATGCTCCTTAGAGTGGCGTCTCCAGGCAGAACAGCAGATGATTGCTGCGGGGAAATCAGGCATGAGCGAAAAAGAAATAGAGCAATTTGTTTATTATTTTTGGCGTTCTCTCCATCCCGAATTATTCATCAAACCATTGGTAACAATGCCGACATTGGTTGATTTAGTTATCGAGATTAATTCTGACCATAGTTTTGGTGCAGTTTATCAACCAAAGTAGCGATAAGGGTTGGGCATAGTTGACGATAGTTTACATACAAATCTTTAGCCCATGCAGGTAGGCTTTGTTTGTATAGCCCCAGGAAAAACCCGCTCTGAGACGTTCGGTCCGGAACGTCTCTTTTTTACCGGTGGAACGTCTCCTTTTTATTGACCCGACCGAATTTTTTCAATTAACTCATAAAAAGGTTGCCAATTATCTTCCTGAGCGATCGCTTCCCAAACTGATTCAATCACAGGTCTTAATAGCGGCGTTTGCGGATTATAACGAGTTAAGTCCTTACCAATCTTTTCTACCTCTTCAGAAGTTAAATTAGTCAAAATTCGATGATATATACCAGACCAATTGACAAATAACTCTGTTGCTCCTAAAGATTGCCCAATCTCAGAATCACTGAGGATATCACTGGCATTGTCTCGCCATTTGCTAGAAAAGCTGCTAGCTATTTCCGCAAAAAAGTGATGATAACTAACTGGATACATCTTTAAGAATTCAATAGTTGCTTTTAAAAGTTCTTCGGCGTCTGATATAGGCAACTGCTCAAAACCCAATTTTTTCAACATTAAATAACGATATTCATTATGATAATGCTCATCAAAACTTGAGATTGCAAACTCCATATCATCTTGAGCAAAAACACTTCTTAAAGGTTCTTGAAGCATTTGTAAATTTAACTTACAAATACCTGGTTGCTGGCTGTAGCAGTAGCGCCCATAGGCATCGAAATACGCAGCGACAAAGTACGGATCGTAACTAGTAATAAATGCATAAGGTCCATAGTCAAAACTCTCACCCGTAATCGACATATTGTCAGTATTTAAGACCGCATGACAAAAGCCCGCTGCCATCCATTGCGCTGCTAGTTCTGCGACTCGCTTAACTAATTCTCCATAAAATAAAGCGTATTTATCTTCTTTTGTAGAGATTTCTGAGTAATACTGCTCAATTACGTGGTCTAAAAGCCTTTTGGTTAAATCCGGACGTTTAAGATAGTGCAGTCGCTCAAAAGTGCCAAAGCGAATATGAGATTTGCTCATCCTGACCATTACTGATGAGCGAGTCGGAGAAGGTTCATCCCCCCGCCACAAAGGTAAACCTGTTTCAACTAAGCTCAGACAGCGCGAGGTTCGCACACCCATATGGTACAGCGCTTCTGCCGCGAGAACTTCTCGCATACCACCTTTGAGTGTGAGCATTCCATCCCCACCACGGGAGTAAGGCGTTCTCCCAGAACCTTTTGTGCCAAAGTCGTACAATTCGCCATCAGTGCCCCGTACTTGCCCGTAGAGAAAGCCTCTGCCATCACCCAAGCGGGGATTGTATTCACCGAATTGATAGCCGTGGTAACGCAGCGCTAACAATGGTTTGCGCCCTTCAAAGAAGCTAAACGCGACGATAAAATCTTCGTCTGAGACGGCTTGGGGATTTAGTCCCAAACCTGGAAGAAGTGCGTCGTTACGCCACCGCAAGGTGTGTTGGGGAAATTCTGCTGCGGCAACTTCGTCGTAGTAGTCATCCCCTAGAGATTCTAAAGCTGGTTCGTAGTTGAGAGCAACAAAGGGATTGTTAGAAGCGTCGTTTTGAGTTTCAGCCAAAGTCATTACGAGCCAAACTTGATATATTCTTTCTTTAATACTACCTCTGGTGGGAAATGACAGCACTTTTGTTAGCTTTAATTGAACAAGGCTCGCTAAAATTTGTCTATGGCAGCGCAGCCTTTAAAATCTGGAGCGCAGAATGGATAAACTTTGGCAAATAAGAAACAAGCTGACTCAATTAGCAATTTTAGATACAACATTTCAGGTTTTTGGCTCAGAATCACACCAGTATCAATTCAATACTTGCTTGGAGGAAGGAGAAATTCAAGCTTTTGAATTCAAATATAATATTCGGCTTCCCTGTGAATATCGAAACTTTTTGTTAGAAGTTGGTAATGGGGGTCCAGGACCTGGATACGGTTTATACAGATTACCAGATTTGGAAAATGAAAGTGAAATAACAGCAATACCGAGTCAAAAAAATGAAGGTTTCTTGTGCAAACCATTTCCTTTAAAAGAGGCGTGGAATGATTTAAGTTTGATGATGAAAGACAAAGGTGGTTCTGAGAGCAACCCTTATTTTGATAGCAAATTTGTTCAGGGAACTATCACCATTGCACATTATGGTTGTGGTATTTACGCTATTTTAGTTATTGCTGGAGAACAAGAGGGAAAAATTTGGATAGATGACCGGACTAATGATGGTGGAATTTATCCTTCTACTTTGAATTTTTGTCATTATTTTCATGCAGACGAGCCAGATGACTTTCAATCATGTGAAGAAGAACAGGAAGCTTTAAGTTTTTATGATTGGTATGAAGACTGGCTCAACCAAAATCTACTGCAAGTTCTTTAATTGAAGCCTTATTTAGGCGCATGGGTGCATCTTACGACGATTTTTATTTGAGATTTGGGAACCACTACTTGGGGCATGTGGCATGATTTGGGATTGTTAGAGGTAGAATTCATTTTTTAAATTAGTATTATATTTGAGATAAATTCATGATTTTATGTTTTTGCTTTTTACCCTTGCCAATTAGAATTTATGAGGCTCGTCAGGATGTGGTCTTGCCATTGCCCATTAATTAACAAATAGTCTCTAGCATACCCTTCTACAACAAATCCTAGCCTTTTTAGCAAATTGCCGCTACGCTGATTGTGAGGCATATAGTTTGCCATTATTCGATGTAAATTTAATTGTTGAAAGACATATTGAATTGCTGCATTTAGTGCTTCTGTCATATAACCTTTACTTTGTTCAGTTTCGGCAATACTGTATCCTACAGAGCCAAATTGAGCGGCTCCCAAGATAATATTACGAAAGTTGATATTACCGATAATTGTTGTTGGTTCTGATTGAATAAAAATAAATAATCTTAATGCCAGATAGTTGAGAAATTCTTGCAAATCTATCTCTACTTGTATCTGCCAATATTCTTCTGTGAAAAATTTGTCGTTCCATTGAGGATAGAATGGTGTAAGATAAGCTTTGTTTTTTGTGAAGTAGTTTATAATTTGCGGTATATCGTCTTTGGTTGCTAGTCGTAATAATAGGCGATCGCTTGTTATTAATGGTAGTTCAAATTCCATAAAAATACGATTAGTATGGTGTGAAAAATCGACTGCATCCTTCTAGAATGTGGGTGCTTTCATTGGCACGCTTATTGTATAAAATAACATCATTTGCATCAATATTTATGTAAATTCACGATATTTAGGGTTTATTTTTCACCCTTCATCTGTTGAATAATCTGCATCGTCTCCACACTCACTGTGCAGACTCGTTGCAATAAATCTATCACCTGTTCTTTATAATCTGCAAAGTGATAATTGTGCAATTTTTCGGCAATAGTTGGATCTTTTGGCTTCTTTTCTTTATATTGATCCAAAATCCACATCAAAGCGCAACGATTCCCAAGCTGATATTCCCAAGCGAGTTTGGGGACATCTTTTAAGGTTGTGACATCATCTAAAATGATGGTTTGGTTAATTCTATCAGCTTTTAGTTTCGCTTTGGGTGTGGAGACGCAAAATTTCGCGTCTCTACATTCACCTTCATGTAAATCAATTCGTTTTAAAGAATAGGGTGTGACGGTTTCATAATTGATGTGCAATTCCATTAACTGTTTACCCCAGCTAACAAAGGAGTGGAAGTCATTGTAGAAGGGTAAGCGGGGAAATTCGCGTTTCAGGTTGAGTTCGTATTTTTGTCGGTAAAGGGGGTTGTGTAAGACTGCGTAGGTATAGTGAAATATATCTAATTTGGTAATTGTGGTGTCGTTGTATTGATTTTGGAATTGCTTCAATCCCCAGTCGGTGATGTTGTCGATACGGTTTCCGTCTTTGTCGTAGCGGTAGAGGGGAAGACATTGAGAATCTCCAGTCAGGTGTAAGTCAATGATTGAATTAGTAGCTAAACAATGAAATGGCTTCGTATTGCCCAAAGCTGAAAAAGCTATATATTTATTCTGTGAATCATTTTCCCGATAAATATCAAACCACTGATAAGTCCTTCCATTAAAGTGCTTATCAAAATAAAGATATTTTTGAGTAAATGGTCTATATATACTTGTAACTATCGAGTTTTCATCATATTTTTTGCTGATATCCCGCTCTAAATATCTGCTTAATTCCGCATCCCACTTGATATTAAAACCTAATTCCTCATTAGTTCTCCGTTTGCGTTCATACACATCTACAAAGAACTTCATCCGGTTCTCTAATTTTGCCTTTGAAAAATCATACACCCACTCGTCACGTTGAGTAGCAATTCCTCTAGAAAATAATTTAAATATTGCTTGTTCTGCTAAACCTGCTTTGACATCTTTTGCGATAACAGGAATGAGACAATCAAAGTCATTATCTGATAAATTAATCCAGTTATTTTTCTCATCCGGATTAATGTGTTCAAAGGAGATTTGATCAAGTCGTGTTTGCGCTAAGAAATTCAGCTTGGCTTCTGCTGAATCTTGTGGAAGTTTTGTATAAAAAATTCGGCAAGGTAGAGACTTCGTATTTCGCGTCTCTACTTTCTTTACCATAAAGGTGATAGCTGTACCAACCTGAACTCCGAAAACACTACCAGACTTATCACCTGTGCGGATATTTCCACCTAAATCAATAATATAAATTTCACTAAACTCATCAGAAACAACTTTTCTAAATCCGTCAAATGTCTTACTATCGATAAAGGAAGAATTAGTAATTAAGGCTACTATACCATTTTTACTGAGGCGGTCTGATGCCCATCGCATAAATCGCACATACATATCGTAAAGCGCATTTTTATTTTGTGCTGTTCCACGCTTAATGTAGGTTTCTTTAATACGCTTATCTACTTCCGGATAGGCACGATTTGCATTATTATCATTAAAATTATCTTGTTTTGCGTTATATGGGGGATTACCCATAATTACAGAAATATTAGTTTCATTTTGTTGCTTGATTCTCTTTGTATTTTCTAGACTCATGGCAAACAAATTCATTTGCTTGCCTTCAAAAGATGTATGCTCTAGTGTATCGACAAAACAAATGTTTTCAAACTCTTCATATACACCCATTTTTTGTTTATAGGTGTATTCAATATTCAAGTTTGCGATATAGTAAGGTAAAATCGCTACTTCGTTGCAGCGAATTTCATGCTTATATTTGTATTCGAGTTTATCTTTGGGTAAATAATCGATTAATTCAGTAATGAAAGTTGCGGTACCTGTTGCTGGATCTAAAATTTCGACATCTTGATCGGCAAGCAACTTACCAAAATTATTGTGAACTAAATAATCTACGCTTTCAATCATGAAGCGGACAACTTCATTAGGTGTGTAGACGATACCCAATCTATCCGCAGCTTTGGGATTATATGCTTTGTAAAAGTTCTCGTAAAGCGCTTTGAGAAACTTCTGCTTTTCATGATGATTGTAGATATTCGCAGCAGTTCTTCTAATTACTCCATAGTAACGTTCAATTGTGCTGAGGGTATTTCTTTTAGTGCTACCTGTAAAAAAGGTGTTGATTACTTGTTGTAATTCACGAGCGATATTATTTTCTTGATGAAATTGAGATTCGTTGAAGATGTTGATAAATATATCTTCTGTTAAAATGTGCTGAATCATCATTTCCCGAATGTCTAATAAAGTGACTTCTGGATTTATTGATTCTTTGCAAATATGCCAAAATTTAGCTCTAGAATATTGAAACTCTGCGTTGGTTTCACTTTGAATGTCTATTAAGTTTCGCAATGCAATTAGAATAGTTGGTAAGTCTGTTTTAAATACTTCAATTGCTTCGCGAAAATCTTTAACTTCTGGACGAATGTAGTTGATAAAATGTGTAATAATTTCATCTAGAGCGTCAGCATCTCTCATGGAAACACGCAAGGTTTCATTTCCACTTTGAATCAAAACTGCTGTTTGGGAATCTTCAAACAGGATATTACTATCTGGGTAGCCTTTTGCTAATTTTTTATCAATTTCTTGGTTTAAGTTGTCATATTGGTCTTTGCTTTCCCAGTAACCCCAATCTAAACGCAATGCGTCTTTTACTGTGCCATCGGGATAGACTATTTTGCCGTTTCGAGTTTTATAATCTAATTCTGGGATAAGTTGAAAATCTCTGGGTTTGCAATACTCGTTAATTAAGTTTTGAAAGGCAACTCTTATTGATGTTTCTTTGCGGGAACCACCATATTGAATTATTTTTTCTACTTCTGTATGATATTGGCTAACCAGAAGTTTGGACATGATTTATAAAATCTTTATAATTTTAGAATCTGTCCAATGTAACTTCTTGATTAGTCAGCAACCTCAGGAAATATAAGTAAGATAAATAATAAGTTTTTTAGGATGTCGGTAAAAATGCTAAGATGGTAAGACCCTTGGGTATGGCGTCACTACGATAGTGAAGCGATCGCCTTCCCCTTAATTGTGAAATACTATATAGACAAAAAGAAGGACGCGATGAATCGCGTCACTACGAATTATGACGATTATTCGTCAATTTGACCGATGCGATGAATGTTGAGAATGTCGCTCATTTTCTTGATTTGGATAAATACTTGCTCAAGCTGAAAGCGATCGCATATATCTATTCCTAAATCCATTAATGCGGGTTGTCCAAAAGCGGTTTTTACTTGGGCGTGACGGACGTTGATTCCTTGGTCGCTCAAGCGTGATAAAATATCTTTCAATACTCCCACTCGATCCATCGCTTCAATTTGAATACTCACTGGGTAAGTTTGCGGACGATTACGATTTTCCCTGGCAGAATTCCAGCTAACTGGTACCAAGCGATCGCACTCTACAGGCTCTAAATTATTACATCCTTGACGATGGATGGAAATTCCCCTACCTCGTGTCACTACACCAATAATCGACTCTCCGGGAATTGGCGTACAACACCCAGATAAATGATACATTAATCCTTCCACCCCAACAATTGGCGAATCACTACCGCGTCCGCTATTTGCAGGTATGTCCCGTAAGGCTCTTAATGAAGTTGGTAGGGATGGAAGTTCTAAGATGTTTGTTGCCGGTTGTTGCGACTTGACTATTTCTCGCCAACGATTTAATACTAGGTTCAAGGTAATTTCACCGTAACCTAAAGCCGCTAATAAATCGTCCACACTATGATAATTGCACTTGGAGGCTACAGTTTCCATCGCATCTGATTTGAGCAAACTTTCAAAACCTGTTTTACCGAGTTCTTTTTCTAATAAGTCTCGTCCACGAGCGAGATTTTCATCACGACGCGATCGCTTGTACCATTGTTTTATCCGATTTTTCGCCGCAGAAGTTCTCACAAAGTTCAACCAATCTAAACTGGGATGGCTGTTCTTTTGTGTCAAAACCTCGACAATATCGCCATTTTGCAAGCGTGTTGACAGTGGAATCATTCTCCCATTTACCCGCGCCCCCGCACAATGATTTCCGACTTCTGTGTGAATCCGATAAGCAAAATCTATCGTTGTCGAGCCAGGACTTAAGGAAACTAAATCCCCCTTCGGGGTGAAGACATAAACATCATCCTCAAATAAATTATCCTTGATGCTTTCTAGATATTCTTGGGCATCTTTGAGGTCACTTTGCCATTCCAACAACTGCCGCAACCAAGTGAACTTCTCATCTTGGGCAGTTGTCTGGCTATTGTTAGAACCCCCTGTTTCCTTGTACTTCCAATGAGCAGCAATTCCATACTCGGCTATCCGATGCATTTCCTGGGTTCGGATTTGAACTTCCAAGGGACGACCTGTAAAACCCATGACACCAGTATGCAACGATTGGTAATGATTTGGCTTAGGCAGTCCGATGTAGTCTTTAAATCTACCAGGAATTGGGCGAAAGGCATCGTGAACTACAGCCAAAGCGCGATAACATTCTTCATTGGTTTTAACAATAATTCGCAATGCAGCCAAATCGTAAATTTCGTGAAATTCTTTTTGCTGGCGATGCATTTTTTGGTAAATACTATAAAGATGCTTTGGACGTCCGCTGATGTCGATGACTTCAATACCGGTTTGTTGCAAGCGATCGCACAAAGTTTTCGTAATTTTGTCCAGTCTTTCTTCTCGTGCTGCCCGTTTTTCGGCGACATATGTTTGAATTTGGCGAAAAGACTCTGGTTCTAGATACTTAAATGCCAAATCCTCCAATTCCCACTTAATTTGCCAGATCCCCAACCGATTGGCTAAAGGAGCAAAAATATCTCGCGTTTCTTGAGCATTGCTGCGACGACTTTCTTCTGACATAAACTGCAAAGTTCGCATATTATGCAGCCGATCTGCCAACTTCACTACAATTACTCGGATATCTTTTGCCATTGCCAAAAACATTCGTCGGAAGTTTTCTGCTTGGCTTTCGGTTTTGCTTTTAAAGTTAAATTTAGAAAGCTTGGTAACACCTTCTACCAATTGTCGGACTTCGGCTCCAAAATGCTCTTCTATTTGCTCAATTGTAATATCTGTGTCTTCGACTACATCATGGAGAAATCCAGCTGCTATCATGGCAGAACTCCCCCCCAAGTCACGTAACAATCCTGCCACAGCTACGGGATGACAAATATATGGCTCTCCCGATTTGCGGTATTGACCTTCATGCAACTCGTAAGCAAATTTAAATGCTCGACAAATCAAAGTCGTATCATAACGCTTTTTGTCATCTTCTTGGTTAGGTGCGGATGACTCTTGTAAAGATTTTTTTAGCCAATCCGGAAGGGTGATTTCAACTGTGGAATTTATAAGTATACCGCTCATAAAATCGAAATTAAGGTAATCTGTGGTTAAGTGGATGTACTCTGACAATGCGATTCCCGCCATAAGTTGCCGTAATTACGCGGCAAAGGCAGTATCAAAAGATTCGCGGACAAGAAAGAATAATTGCGATCTTATCCAGTTTGAGTGTCAAGAATCATAGTTGGGAAAATCGAATTATGGCATGTGGCATCTTTGCATCATTTGAGCGGATTAATTATAATAAAAGTTTAAAAAGTCTGTTTTAGAAGAAAATCTTGACATTAATAATATCTTAAGAAGCACTTAATGTCTCTAAATCGCCAGAAGTATCACACATTCGCAACATTGCTCCAGCAATTACGTGACTATAGCACGACTACCGAACTAAATGCGCCCGGACTGCGGCTGCGAGTGGCATCTTTGCAGCAAATGTTTGTTGTTGAGATTGTGCCTTTGGCTCTGGAAGATGCTCAGATGCCTCATAATTCAAGGGAACAGTCTTATCAAACCGAGATGAGCAAGCAACTGCGCTTATTGGAATTAGATGTGATGTTTTTCCAAGGAGCGAGGCAACCAGCTACTGCTCAAGCTAGACTCCAGACAATTAGCGATCGCTTGACAACTCTCATGCAATACTGCGAAGCAATACTGCAACAAGAATAACTAGCACGATCAGGTAAAATTTCCAGATGTTTTTTCTTTTTGTTTTTACCTTGTCTGTCTCTATTGTAAAGAAACTTCACCCACAACGATAATATATTTCATCTGTCTAAGTGTGGAAAATTTGACATTTGTAGCTTTGCGTAAAATCGTGGTGAATTGAGGGTTGAAATTTAAACGCACTCGTGACGCAGAGGTTTCGCCCTCGTATTAATGAAATACTGTACTTAGCTTGGGGTTTGTTCAGTTTTTTATAGAATACTAGGACGAATGGTAAAATAGGAACGTGTACAGTGAGTGTTTTGGATGCCTACCTTAGCTCAATTAGAAAGCTCGTATCGTGTTTGCTATCAGTTAACATACTTTATGCTTCAACCTGTACACCTTATTTGTATCGATAATCGAACTCGTAACTTGTATATTATTGCTGGAAATACTGAAGAACTCGAATTTCAGATTGCACCGAATGGAGAGGTATTCTGATGAGTCAGATTAATTATGCTGCTATGTCCGATGAAGAATTGAGGCAATACTTTCTCCAACATCGGCAAGACAAAATGGCACTTCAGGCATATCTAGATAGGCTTAATACACGTCCACGCAATGTGATTACGACTTTAGACGATCCTGACTTTGATGTTAAAGTTCAAGCAGCAATTCGTCAACAAATGCAAGGGAGAAACACTCAAGGCGAATCAGCTGTCTAATATACTACAGCAGTTTTCACTCTTATTAGACTACACGACTCTCGTAAAGACGTTCCTCAGGAACGTCTCTACTGACTACATCTCGTAAAGACGTTCCTGAGGAACGTCTCTACTGTGGTCTACTTTTAATAATCTGATACACTATTTTAAATTTCTTTCTTTATGGTAGCGATCGCCTACATGATAAAATATGAATCAAGATTTATTCAAAATCGAAAATCTCCGCGTTGCCTATCCTCACTCTAGGGATGAAGAACCGAAATGGGCGGTTGATGATGTCTCTTTGACTCTCCAACCCGGTGAAAGAATTGGATTGGTGGGAGAATCGGGTTGTGGAAAATCAACCTTGGGACGTGCAGCGATGCGGTTATTACCCTCATCTAGCCGTATTGAAGGACGGGTGATGTTTCAAGGGCAATCGGTATTTGATTTAAATCCCAATCAATTGCGAAAATTTCGGGGAGAAGCGGTAGGGCTGATTTTTCAAGATCCGATGACACGGCTCGATCCGTTGATGACAATCGGTAAGCATTGTTTAGAAACACTCAAGGCGCATTCACCTAGTTTATCAACTAAACAAGCAAAAGAAAGAGCGATCGCCACTTTAGAAAAGGTGAAAATTCCTGCCAGTCGTTGGAATCAGTATCCCCATGAGTTTAGCGGGGGAATGCGTCAAAGAGTAGCGATCGCTTTAGCTTTACTTCTCAACCCCAAGTTAATTGTTGCCGATGAACCAACAACGAGTTTAGATGTCACCGTTTCCGCACAAATTTTACAAGAGTTAACACGACTGTGCGGTGAAGAGAATATGGGATTGTTGCTAATTTCTCACGATTTGGCAATGGTAGGGGAATATTGCGATCGCATTGGGGTGATGTATGACGGCAAAATCGTAGAGAAAGGTGCTACCGAATCTGTATTTAGACAACCGACTCACGAATACACGCGATCGCTTTTGCAAGCAGCTTTGCACATTCAATCTGTGGATGAGTTAGAGAGTGATGAGTTGGGAGTGCAAAGTGGGGAAAAGCACTCTACCCCAATTTTGCGCGTTACAGAATTACAGCAACATTATAATATAGAACCCAGCTTTATTGAACGACTATTTAAAGCGCAAACTCAGACAATTAAAGCAGTTGATGGTATTAACTTAGAATTGTATCAAGGGGAAATTCTCGGATTAGTGGGTGAATCAGGTTGCGGTAAAAGTACCCTGTCGCGGACAATTTTGCAATTAATTCGTCCTACTGGTGGTAAAATCGAATTTTTCGGAAAAGATTTAACTAACTTATCAAGTCAAGAAATTCGCTCTTCCAGAAGACAAATGCAGATGGTGTTTCAAGACCCTCATGCTTGTCTGAATCCGGCGATGACTGTAGGACAAAGTATAGCTGATCCTTTGATAATTCATCATATCACCAATGCCGAACAAGCAAAAGAACAAGTACTGTTAATGTTAGAGAAAGTCGGTTTGAAGCCGGCATCCGTATATTATCAGCGTTATCCATCGGATTTATCTGGGGGACAACAACAAAGAGTAGCGATCGCACGGGCTTTAATTACTCGTCCCAAACTACTGATTTGCGACGAACCGGTGAGTATGTTAGACGCAAGCGTGCAATCGCAAGTGCTGGATTTGATGTTGGCATTAAAAGAAGAGTTTGATTTAACTTATTTGTTTATCACTCATGATTTGTGGTTAGCGAGATTTTTATGCGATCGCATTGCCGTGATGAATGGTGGTAAAATCGTCGAATTAGGTGCGACAAAACAGATTTTCGCTAATCCTCAACACCCTTACACCAAAACCTTACTAGCTGCTGCTCCCTTACTAGCACGAGCTTAATTAAATATAGGAAATAGGGAATTGCGAATTGGGCAATGAGCATTGGTAATTGGTAATTCCTCCAAGGAGTCCCCTTGTCCCCCTTGTCCCCTCGTCCCCTTGTC
>NZ_JAOWRF010000140.1 GCF_025753815.1 Plectonema radiosum NIES-515
CAAACCGGATAATTATGCCTTGGTTTTCGGCACTGGTTCAAGAATACCAGCAATTTATAACGCTGTCAACTTTCTCGCTTTGAGCAACCATGAATAACTTTAGCCAAGAATTTGACGATTTAATCTAGCTCCGAAAAAAGCACGCCTCTACTTTCTTCAGCTTTATATCAAGGTTGGACAATATCTACCTCGTTTAGTTGGTCAGTAATCTTCGCCTTAACGGCAGAGATGGCTACCACTCGCGGAGAAGCAAGATAGTTTTTGCCACTAGGATCTCCGCTTCGCCCCTTAAAATTACGGTTGATAGCATAAACTCCTGTTTCTTCTTTCCCCAAGACTCCTAACCCAGCATTGATACAAGCACCGCAGCCAGATTTGAGGATTTGCGCCCCAGCCTCTTCCAAAATCTTCAAGTAGCCCAACTCCTCAGCCTTTTGGCGGATCTCCTGCGAAGCTGGAACGACAAAGAGCGATACTCCAGAGGCTACATGATAACCCTTAATTGCCTCAGCTGCCTCAGCAATATCAAAAAGCTTACCACCAGTGCAAGAACCAATGTAAGCGCGTGTAATAGGTACTTCTGCTAATTCGCTAATTCCACTCACTTGGTCTGGTTTGTAAGGACGAGCTACCTGCGGTTCTAGATTACTTAAATCGAACCGATAAACCTGTTCGTATTCCGCATCAGGGTCACTGACGACTACTTCAAATGCTTCTTGGCTGCGGCTTTGAACATAATCAAGAGTTAGTTTGTCAGGAGCAATCAAACCACAGAGAGCACCACACTCAGTTGCCATGTTGCATAAGGTCATACGTTCATCAATTGGCAACTGATCGATAATACTGCCTCGAAATTCCATGACTTTGCCGCGACCACCTTCACAGCCAATTTTACCCAGTATGAAGAGAATGATGTCCTTAGCGCTGATATGTTTGGGTAGAAATCCTTCTAATTCAAACAGTAACGTTTCCGGCAATCGAATCCATGTATCTCCCATAGCAAAAACATTTGCCATTTCTGTAGTTCCCACTCCCGTACCGAAACACCCAAAAGCACCAAATGTACAGGTGTGGGAATCAGTTCCGACTACAACCATGCCAGGACGAACAAACCCCTTTTCTGGTAAAAGAATATGACAAATGCCGGCTGCTTGTCCAGGAGCCACTACATCGAACCACTGACAGTCCTGCTCTTTGGCAAATTGTACTAGGTCTTGATATAGCTGGTCAGCAATGGGTTCTGGTCGCAAGTCGTTGATGTGGATCAAGTGGTCTGCTACCAACACAACTTGATTTTGATTCCACAGCTTGGCTTTTTCGCCAAAATTCTCATAAAATATCTCAGCTACTGGTCCTACGCAGGTGTCACAAGACATCGCCAAGTCTACTTGTATAAAGATTGCCATGCCCGGTTTAACATAAGCATTGCCCGAAGCTCGTGCCAGCATCTTTTCCACCATAGTCATTGGTCTGGGAGAAACAATACTGGTGGGGAGGGAAAGCTGACCTTGATGACGTTTTTGGTTAAACGCGCTTAAACCACCCGCGTCTATAATCGCTTGTATCAGTGGGTCAGTTTTGGGTTGGTCAATGATTTCTAATTCCAAACCAACATTGATACTGTTGCGATAGAAAATTTCACCAAAAGAATAAGCACGCACTTTTTTAACTCCTGCGGCTTTGATTGCGACTGGCGCTTCTTCCCGACTTGAACCACAGCCGAAGTTATGTCCGGCAACGATTTCTTCATAGCCAATCAGATTCCCTTCACCAATAACATGTTCAAAGGCATAGCGCTTGAGATGTTCTAGGTTTCGATTGGCGCATCGGTTTGCTGGGATAATATCGTCCGTACTAATATTGTCTTTGAGCGTAAGCGTGTGTGTTTGTTCACTCATTGAATTTCCTTGACTTATTAAGGAGGAATTGGGCTTGGGTTACTGATTTACTGATGAAAACAGATTTGAATGTATTTAAATATATGGGACTATTTATCTCCGATAATTTGGCTAGCGATTAAATTCTGGGCAAGATTATACACTTCCTCATCAGCCAGCACACGATTTTCTATACGAGCCTTTTCCAGAATCTGGTTGATGACTTGCTCTGTCACCTGCAAGCCTTGACGAGCTAATATAAAAGCGACGTTAGAGCGACCGCTGTAGGGACCGACTCGGATGCCATAATCCAAGCCAACTAGGCGGGGATCAACGCCACAGTAAACTAATGCAGCAATATCCAGTTCGCCTCGGCTTTCTGCTTTGAGGATTGCTGAGGCATGAATACCCGCTTGCGTAAGAAATGCGTTAGCTCCAAACACGGGATAATGGGCTGGAATCGCGAGATGGCAAACCCTAGCTACTTCGTGACAATAATCGCTTAAACCAGAAAGGTCGCCTTGCCAAAGACCTTGCAACTTTAAGTTGACCAGTGTTACGTCCAAGGGAATGTTACCAGCTCGTTCGCCAATGCCAAAAACAGTGCATTCAAGACAGTCAATACCTGCCTTGGTTGCAGCTAGGGCATTGGCTACCCCTAATCCGCGATCGTTATGACCATGAAAATCTAAACGCACCTCAAAGCCTTGTCCATCTATAAATCGCCGAAAATGCTTGACCAGTCGTTCAGTTCCTGTGGGAGTTAAACAACCAACTGTGTCGCACAGACAAAGAGCTTTCGCCCCCGTCTCAACAGCAGCAAGGAAAAGGCGTTCCACAACTTCAGGTTCAGTCCTAGCTGTATCCTCTATGGCAAATTGCACAGGTACTCCCAGGCGAGTCGCTAGACTGACACCGTAACGGGTGAGATGTTCTAATTCATCTACATCTCTAGTTTCCACATAGCGGCGAATGGGGGAGGCACCTACGAACAAGTAGGCAACCACTGGATGACCACTTGCTTGTTGAATGCGAGCGATCGCCTCAATGTCTGCTTCTACCATACGACCGAGCAGCCCCAGATGTAATTGCAGCCCTAGCTGTTGCGCCCCTTCACAAATGGCAAGCGCCTCTTGATAGGCGACTGCTTGGGCGGGGAAGCCAACAACTGCTGTGGATACGCCCAAAGCATCAGCTTTGCTCAACAGCTTGAGCTTTTCCTCAACAGAGGGCATTCGCGCCACACCTCCTTGAAGACCATCTCGCAGCGTATCATCGCAGATTTGAAGAGCTTTTGGGAGTGTCAGCAGTTCTTGGTTCCAGTCGTAAATTAGGTCTGTTGCTGACATATTTTATCTCCATCAAAATAAGCAGGTCTGGTAAGCACGTTATTGCTCAATTAGCGATCTCCGCATTGGATTCGGCAATGGTTGAGCGCGATCGCCACCAGAGGACGATACCCAAAATTGCCGAGGTGAGAACAATCAGTGCCATAACTGCAAAAGTAGTATCTACTCCTTTGACTAATGCTTCAACAGGTGCAGTTGTGACATCAAGCTGATGTTTAAACTTAGTATCAGACATAGTCACCATTGTAAACAGAGTCCCCAGTAAGGCGACGCCGCTTAACATGCCCAATGTCCGCGATAGAGACCATAAGCCCGAAGCAATGCCTATCCTTTCTTGTGGCACGCAACTCATGATTGTATCGCTGTTAGGGGCGGTGAACACCCCCAATCCCAATTCTAAAGGTACGGTCCGTATTAAAAAGCCGAGTACAGTCGATTCCGCATTCAAGCCGCTCGCACCCCAACACCCTAATCCCATCAGCAACAGCCCGATCATACTGACGGGACGACTGCCAAAGCGATCGGAAAGTATACCTGCGATTGGTGATGCCAGTGCTGCTGCTAAAGGCAGCACCGTCAGCAACAACCCGATTTCCTGTGGGGGATAGTGCTTACCAACAGCCAGAAACACGGGTAGGAGCAACTGCATACCAGCAACAACGGCAAACATCATCGCCAACAGCAGTAAGTTTAGGCTGAAGTCCGCCAAACGGAATATTCCAATATCAAGCATTGGTTCTTTTAAGCGGGACTCCACTATTAAAAAACAGACTAAACCGATAGCAGCCACAACTAGCAAAATTAGTTCTATTGACTCACCAAAGCCGAAGGTCTGAATTCTTGTCATGAAGAGTGCAAAGCAAGTTAGGGTCAGAGTCATTAGCCCAGCCCCAACTAAATCGAAGCTTTGGGAAATCTTACTGCTCGCCAAGGATGGTAAGGCAAAAGCAACAATAAAAATAGCAACTAGGCCAAGTGGCACGTTCACCAAGAAAGTTAAACGCCAACCTCCCACACTCATCAGCAATCCCCCCAGCCCCGGTCCTATAGCAACTCCCAGTGTGCCAATGGCGTTGACAATGCCCAAGGCGCGTCCACGCTCTTCTTGGGAAAATACTTGTGTAATAATCGCTGTAACCCATCTTTTAATTTAAGAGATCGTCCGGTAAAAGTTGACAATGCCAAACCACCGGGTTTACGGTAGTTTGGTAGTCTTGGCTTTTGGGTAACTGTACCTTTTTTAACACCTTTTAATAATCCACGTTCCTTACCAGTCTTTCTTGTGAAAAACTACCCTTTGACTTCTTTCCATGCGTAGCAGGACTTCTACCCTTTGATTTTCGGTGAGATGGTATGACAACTAAGTACAGCGATCGCATAAATTCATGACAAAAATTGATCGCAAAAACTTTGCGTCACTCTGTCTTGAAAAGTTGTTCATGGGGTAACGAACATGACCACACTTATCGAATCGCTTACCTCCTTTGCTCCCAACGGGAGAATCAGTACGAATAGACGGCATAGGCTTCCTGAGACTGATTCACCTCTGCGTTGAAAAACGCGCTCGGAAAAAATGCGATCGCTGTACTTAGTGGTTAGTGGATAAATGTTAATTGTTAACCGTCAATCGTGAACCAACAACCAACAACTAACTGCCGTTTGTCCCCAACAATTCAGCGATCGCTTGCCGTTCAACTGGGGTATGAGATGGTACTGCTTGACGAGCATCGGTAATTAACCAGTCTAAAGCAGCAGCTTTGACATCTATCGACGCTCCAGTTTTATCAACGCAGTAACGTCCATACACCAGCTTATCAACCAAGCTTACCCCAGGACCCAGGCGCGAATATTCAAAAATCACGCTGTTGTCTACGGTTGCACCACTACATACCCAGCAATTGGGACCAATCATCGTCGGACCGACGATTTTTGCTCCGTCTTCTATCCGGGTCATGCCACCGATGTAAACTGGACCTGTGATATCCACTTTGTCCCAATTGACGGCAACATTTAAGCCAGTGTAGATTCCGGGAGCAACTTCGTGACCGGGAATTTGCACATTTTTAATTTCGCGTAGCAGCACACCGCGAATTGCCCGCCAGTAGTCTGGTACTTTACCAATATCTACCCATTCAAAGTCCATTGGAATGGCGTAAAAGGGGGCAGCTATTTCTACCAGTTTGGGAAATAATTCGCCACCGATGTCATACTCTACGCCGGAGGGTATATAATTAAATACCTCTGGCTCAAAGATGTAAATACCAGTATTGATATTGGTACTCTTAGCTTCTTCGACTGAGGGTTTTTCTTGGAATGCTTTGACGCGACCATCTTCATCGGTGACGACCACACCGTAACTAGAAACTTCTTCTAGTGGGACAGATTTTGTCACGATGGTAGCGATCGCTCCTTTGGATTTATGCCACTTAACCGCAGCTGATAAATCTAGGTCAATTAAAGCATCGCCGCACAACACCACAAAAGTATCGTCAAAAAACGGAGAGAAGTCTTGGATACGACGCATTCCCCCAGCCGAACCAATAGCTTCCCCTACCAGTTTACCTTCGTCATCAATTCGCCCTTCAAAGGAATATGCAATCTGTACGCCAAACCGCTGACCATCACGGAAATAGTTTTCAATTTCTTCAGCCAAATGGCTAACGTTAACCATAATTTGGTCAAAGCCATGCTGACGTAACAGTTCTAGTAAAAATTCCATCACTGGCTTTTGCAGGATAGGAATCATCGGTTTGGGAGTTGTATAAGTAATTGGACGCACGCGAGTACCTTTGCCCGCTGCGAGAATCATCGCCTTCATAAAAGTTTATTCCTCAACCACAAGCCAGTTTACTTTGATCGAATGATACTTAATCATCAGTTTAATTTTGCTCTAAGTCATCCTTAAAAGCACGGATAACAGTAATGTTTGCTTTACGTGTTAGCATACGCTCCCGCAAGATGACAAGCGATCGCTTATCTTTTCAATTTACTCGGATTTTGGGTTTGCATTTATCAAAATCTGTAAATCATTTATCTTCCCCCGTTACACTTGCCCCAACTAGCCCTGAAATAACTGCGTACCTATACAAATGAAAATCTCTTCTTCCCTTTCCCATGAACCCATGAACCCATGAACCCCTCTTTCAAGTCAGGTATTGGGAGAATTTGAGAGTAAGCGAATTTTAATTTCCTGGTAAAATTCCTCTTGACATAGCTCTACCTTAGATTGAGCCGACAGCAGTAGTAATGCCCAGAAAACGCTGACTAGATGACTGTGTTCTGACTTATGAGCAGAACTGTTGTGATATGCTTTCTTTGTCTGAGTCCACAATTCTACTAGCTGTTCCAAATTCAACCAATTTTCTTCCAAGCATAATTTTGTGGCTGACAGATGCAACACTTGCTCCAGTTCTCCAGCCACTTCCGTCAGATTTTCCTGGTGAGCTAACTCTAGTGCTGCCCGCATACTTTGGATGCTGGGCTGACGTCGGGGACGGATAGGTTTGCTGACTTTCTGTACAAGTTTGAGTTGATTCTCCATGATGTGCAATTGCTCGATCAACTCTTGCAGAGTCACCCGGCGTTTTGGCGGTGGCATCGCTGCCGGACGACGGCGCAATGCCCGTTCTAATGGCAACCGATGAAGAGAATATACTAACCCCGAATCGTCGTCTGGCAGTACATCATCTAGTACAACATCTTCTTCATCTGCTGCTTGGATTTGCATCAAGGTATTTGCCTTAAACAACACCAGCATCGATGCCGACAAAAAAGCCTGCCCCGATTGCGATAAATCAGCTTCATAGCCAATACGTGTTGTCTCCGGTGCCATTAATTCTAAGTAACGGTCAATTACCTCAATTACCCGCACATCCCAAGGGTCAATTTCCCCCTGTTCGGCTTGGTGAATCAGGTGTGCAATTGTTTGCAATAGCTCGTCTGGTGCCATCAACAAGTCCTAAGTAAGTCGGTGTTTTAGTAGATAAATTGAACTGTAGACTTATTAGACGTTGCTAGAGCGTGTGTTCGGCACATTCGTCTCTGTTTCTTTTGTTGAGGAATCACTGGAAGGAGGTAGCGCTAGTTGTAAAGATTGAACTTCGACTTGGTACTGTTCAATTTTCGACTCTAGTTCTTGAATTCGGACATTTTGTTTGCGTTGTGGGGTAGACAATAGTTGTCGCTGCAATTGTGTCCACATACTAAACAACCAAGCAAAAACTGCGCCGAAGCCAGTCGCTAATAGCAACTCAACTGCGATCGGTGCTTGTACCTCTACTCTAGGAAGAATATAAATTGTTGCTGGTTCGGTGTTCTCTATAGTGAACAAAGCCAAAGCTAAACAAAAGATAAAAATTATTACAAAATTTATTTGTTTCATTTGCTACTTAATAATACGTAACTAAGGAACTGCTAATACTGCCTTGACATTGGCAATCAATACCATTCTGATTTGTCAGTGGCGATTGTGCAACTTTTGATTGGTGGCATTTTTAATAATTGCTTTCGTTGCACGTATACAACCAAAAAGTTCAGTATAACATGCTATTTTCGACTATTATTTATTTGGAGAAAATGCAGCAATTTCAATAACCTAATTCACTAGTTATAGGTGTTTTTAGCAAGGTAGATCATAAAATACCCTAATATTTTCTTCTAACCGCGCTACGGTGCTGGTGGAGAAAGCTTATTCTCAAGAGCAAGGCTAAGGGGTAGTTGTGAATCGCACTCCATCACCTGTTGGGATGCTTAAATCATGCGATCGCAATTTCTGTATCCTTCGATTACCAATATAAATGCATTATCTGCTCATCAGTTGATCTCGCTCAACATCATGTTTGTCTAATCCGGTAATTTCTCAGCATCCAAAGCCAAAGAGACAAACCATACAAATAGACCCAAACCGAAGAAAGAGCGGACTCCAACACCGTCAAACAAGCAATCTTCAAGGGTTCGGGGAAACGCGAAACGCGAACGACACCCGCTTGTCCGGTAATCCCACGGAGAAAAGCATTTATTTTTAGCGATCGCGCAAGTGCCAAAAAAATTATACCAAAAGTTAGTAGGTTACGGAGCGAAATAAATTATACCTTTAATATAGACAATATAAGCTTTTTTTCATCTTTAGGCTGAATGTTAATAATTTTACAAATAATATTTCAGCTAGAAAAACATTTTCATGGGTAGGGGGCTGATAACCTCCTTGGTTTATTGCTACTTACTTGGTATTGTTTGGGTAGAACTGGGTATTGCTTGCTTGCAATCCTACTGTCAAGTAGATCGCACTAGAGCGCAGGAGAGTAAAACAGGAGTAAACGTAATTAAGTGCGTCTTCTCTTGAAAATTCTTCTTTTTTCTCATGCTCCTGGTATCGGCTTTGTCAAACTTGGAAAAGAAAATCAGATGAATATATAAAGTTTTTGTGTAATTTCTGCTTGATTGAGTTTTAGGGATTGTATTGGTTTTGTTAATTAAGCTGACGTTTGATAGTCAAAATAGAATCATGTTAGAATTACTTACCGATATTAGTAAAAGGCTAATTGGGTAGTTCCACCATAGTGATTCATATCAACTTAATAATTCTCGGAAAAACAGACGGGCTATTTAAAGACTAAATAAAGAATCTATCTAAACAATGGTGATTTTTACAGTATCTTATATTCTAGATATTGAATACTCTTTCAAAAAACCAAAACAAAAAAGTGGAGTTATTTTTTAGATTTATCTAAAAAATAGCATTGTTAATTTTTTTTACATCTTTTAGAAAAAGTTTTTCA
Organism: Plectonema radiosum NIES-515; assembly: GCF_025753815.1. GTDB lineage: Bacteria > Cyanobacteriota > Cyanobacteriia > Cyanobacteriales > Nostocaceae > Hassallia > Hassallia radiosum_A. The sequence continues at coordinate 9,004 of NZ_JAOWRF010000140.1, forward strand.
AGATGTGTATTTGTCTTATAGGCAAGTTATAGTTTAATATTTTCCACTTAATTAACATCACCTTTTTGGAGCATAAAATAAGATTCAGCAAGAGTATTTGGCTTTGATAGCCTATGATATCAGGTCGGCAATCTACCACTGTATAAGCCCAAAAACATATGACAATTTCCATAATTCCACCTTTAGATAATTACTATACTGTGACCAAGCAAGCCCAAGATAGTAGTTCATACTGCACACTCCAGTGGCGAAGAGGTCAATTGTTGGTGAAAGCTCCTGGACAAGTTTTGCAGCCATATCTGCTTTCACTGGATAAACAGCAATCCTTAGTAAAGTGCTTAGAACATTCACCAGTAAGTTTGGTTCGCATAGATCCAAAGCTGGGTGAGTACTGGCTAAAAGTTTGGGCTACAGCGTGTGAACAAGCGTCGAAGCCAATATTTTTACGCATACCCTCTAGCGAACAGATGTCCAAACAAGGTGGTCTGTGGAGATCGTTGCAATGGCTATTTGACTGGATTGTTGCCTTAGTATTTTTCCTTGCAGTGAGTCCCGTGATGCTGATATTGGTTTTGCTGATGGGTCTTTACTCACCAGGAACATTTTTTGAGCGTGAGTGGCGCGTAGGAAAACGCGGTAAACTGTTTCGGGCGATCAAGTTTCGCACAACTGCGGTAAACAAAAAAAACCTAGAAGAGAAAGCGATGTCTGACTCAGATTCGCTTTGCGTCTACCCTTGCGACGACAATTTCTCTCTCACAGAAGATGAGGAAAACGTCACACCCCTAGGGCGTTGGATGCGTAAATACAATATAGATAATCTACCACAGTTATTTAATGTTCTACAGGGCGAAATGAGTTTAGTCGGACCGCGTTGCTGGACTTTGGAAGAAGCTGTGCGGTTAAGTTCGGAAAAACAACGACAACTCAATAAATTACCAGGAGTTATAGGTTCTTGGGAGGTAGAGACAGAATCGAAGCAATTGCATCTGGATAGTCAAACATCGTGATTTTAACTACTTGCTAAGTCTTTTTAGTGTTTTCTAACATGGGATACTAGTATAATATATTACTTTTTTAGTTAATGAGTCATGTATATGCTGTATCCCTTCGATTGCATACAGACTAGAGTTATTCCTAGTATATTTAATTTTTGCAAGAGTTATTCTTGGTGGATGTTAGAGTAATTTATTAGTTTTTTCTTTTATTCGATCAACACTTCATCAAAGTTTACATATACTAACATAATACAGACTGCTAAAACAAGAGTTTAAAAATACCAATGTACCTCAAACTTTACCAAGAATTTTCCAATTTGTTTAAGAAGACTAAGTTTTGGGAGAACAACTATTTGTTCTTGCGAGAGTTTAAAAACTTCCGTAAAATTGCCATTTATGCTTTAGTATTTTCCTTTTTAGGAGCAACTTTTGAAGGGTTTAGTATTGGTTTGTTATTTTCATTTTTGCAAAATATAACAACTGTCAATGCTACACCAATCCATACGGGAGTAGAATGGTTTGATATTTGGATATTAGGAATTAATACATCTGCAATTAGTCGTTTATATCGAATATCTATTCTAATTATATTAACTACTTTGATTCGTGTATTATTCAACTATTTTGGACAAGTATACACTGAAATAGCTCAATTAAAGCTAGGCGATAGCTTACGTAAACAAATTTTTGAACAGCTAGAAAAAGTATCATTAAGTTACTTTTCTAAGACTCGTTCTGGCGATCTTATAAACACGATTACAACAGAAATTGAAAGAATAAAATATTCTTTTAGTGCGGCATCATTTTTGTTAACTAGAATACTAAATCTTAGTGTATATTTAATATCGATAATTTTTATATCGTGGCAACTTACCATTTGCTCGGTACTTTTATTTACGCTGTTAGGTGTTGGATTATCAACACTAAATGCAAAAGTGCGAGAAGAAAGTTTCGGTTTGTCAATTGCCAACAGCCAATTTACCTCAACAGCAATAGAATTTATTAATGGTATTCGCACTATCCAAGCATTTGGTACTCAAGAATTTGAACGTCAGCGTTACTACAAAGCTAGCGATCAAGTAGTAAGTGCTTATACTAAAGTTACTTTAATTGGCTCGTTGTTAAAGCCGATCACTGAAGGTCTGGGTACTACATTCCTTGTCGGGATGATTATTTTTGCATTTACTATATTTGTTGCCAATGGAACTTTACAAGTTGCTTCTTTGTTAGGATTTTTCTTTGTACTGTTTCGCATCGTACCAATTGTTCAAGATGTTAATGGTGTTAGAGGAACTATTAGTACGCTTCAAGGTTCAGTAGATAACGTAAAATCTTTATTGAAAACTGACGATAAAATTTATTTTCACAACGGGACTCTTGAATTTAAGGGTTTAAAGCGGTCAATAGATTTAATATCTGTAGATTTCGGCTACGATGCCAACAATCTAGTTTTAAATAATATTACTCTTAGCATTGAAAGGGGGAAGACAACAGCACTAGTTGGAGCATCTGGTGCTGGAAAAACAACACTAGCTGATATAATTGCCCGATTTTACGATCCAACCGAAGGAAATGTTTTAATTGATGGAATTGATTTGCGGCAATTTGAAATTAATACATTACGCCACAAGATGGCTATAGTAAGTCAAGATACTTTTATTTTCAACACTTCTATTTGGAACAATATTAGTTACGGCACATCAGAGGTAAGGGAAGATGAGATTCGAGAAGCTGCCAGATTAGCGAATGCACTGGAATTTATTCTAAAAATGCCTGAAGGTTTTGAAACACAGTTAGGAGATCGTGGGGTACGGTTATCTGGGGGACAACGGCAACGAATCGCTATTGCTCGTGCTTTATTAAGAAACCCAGAGATTTTGATTTTAGATGAAGCGACCAGCGCATTAGATTCTTTATCAGAGCGATTGATTCAAGAATCATTAGAAAAGCTTTCTGTGGGTAGAACAGTGATTGCGATCGCTCATCGTCTGTCCACAATAGCTAAGGCAGATAAAGTTGTAGTACTAGAACAAGGACGCTTAGTAGAGCAAGGAAGTTATCAAGAGTTGCTTGACCAGCGCGGCAAACTTTGGGAATATCATAAAACTCAATATCAAGAACAAGGTCAGGCAGGGTAAAAAGGAATTTAAATATATGACAATCGAAAGTAGAGAAACTAACAATATAAAATTAGGTAAAATTTATCACATACTAAAAGCTTAGTTATTAATGTCCAGCAAGGTTATAAGTCTATGGTAATTAATATTTTCTATCGAGCATTCGATCGCTTGATGCGCGAATATGATGATTTTAGAGTCAGGAGAATTAAGCGATCGCTTAAATCTTGCGGTGAAAGAGTTTATATCAGTTCCAAATGTATCATATGGGGCGAGTCTGAACTGCAATTGGGAGATGACATTGGGATTAATTCCTTTACTCACATATTTGCCACAGGAGGAGTAAAAATTGGCTCTGGTACTTTGATATCTAGTAATTGTTCTATTGCTAGCGTGACACACCCGATTAACTCTTCAAAGCGGATTCAAGAACCTCAGATCGAAAAATCTGTAATTATTGGCAAAAATGTTTGGATTGGAACAGGTGCAATTATACTCCCAGGTGTCACCATCGGCGATCACGCGATAGTAGGTGCTGGTTCGGTAGTTACCAAGGATGTTGCAGAAAAAACAATAGTAGTTGGCAATCCGGCAAAGTTTTTGAGGAATGTAGAAATATGATTTTAAAAACTAGAAAAAACAGCTATACAGCAACTTTAGATAAAGAGAATAAAGTCACCAAAGTTTTTATTATATGTTCAGGTCTTGGTCATGTCAAGCGAGGATATGAATCCTTTACTCAGGAATGCTTTAATGCTTTATCCCAAGAACCTACCCTTGACATTACCTTATTTAAAGGTGGTGGAGACTCTTCGGAAAAAGAAATTGTTTTGTGGAACCTAAGACGTGATGATAAATTAGCCATATTCTTAGGTGATATTACAGACAAATTAATTCGTAGAGGTGAGGGATATTTTATTGAACAAATAACATTTTTCTTGAGCCTTGTGCCTCACATACAAACTAAAAAACCAGATGTTATTTTCTTTAGTGATGAAAATTTAGGTAATTTGCTTTGGTACTGGCAACGATTTAGTAAACAAAATTACAAACTTTTATTTTCCAACGGTGGTCCGATACTTCCACCTTTCCCCCGGTGGGATCATGTACAGCAACTAGCTCCTATTCATCTCCAAAATGCATTAGAAGCCGGACAACCAGCAGAGAAACAAACTTTGGTTCCCTATGGTATCCAGATGTCTTCTCAATTGCAAATACTTACACCCAATGAACGAGAAGCTTTACGCCATAAGCTAGAATTGCCTGAGAACCGACCTTTGATTGTCTCAGTTGGAGTTATCAGTAAATCTCATAAACGCATGGATTACGTGATTCGTGAGATTGCGAGTTTGCCAAAACCGCGTCCCTATCTTCTGTTACTAGGTCAACAAAATTCAGACTCACCGGAAATTATCAACCTCGGTAATCAGCTATTAGGTGCTGAAAACTTTCAGGTACGAACTGTCCCTCAAAAAGAAATGGGAGATTACTACAAAACAGCAGATACTTTTGTTTTAGGTTCTTTAGGGGAAGGGTTTGGACGTGTATTTTTAGAGGCAATGTCTCATGGTTTGCCTTGTCTTGCTCACGAGCATAAAGTTACCCGTTTTGTATTGGGGAATAATGAGTATTTAGATAATTTTGAGATTCCAGGTAATTTAGCTTTTTTAATACCCCAAGCCCTACAAGACTCTCAGGATATATCTAAGCGCCAAAGACGTCATGAATCTGCTTACAATCGCTTTAGTTGGGACAAATTAGGTTTAGATTATGTCAAGTTAATTCACAATGTAAACACGTAAGAGTATAGCATAATCCTCTTGGGAATTCCGGATTTATTTAGGATTTATTTTCATAAAAAACTTCATAAAAAAGGTTTTTGCTCTACTTAATAGTGAATTGCTATCTCTAAGAAATGCTGCTTGTAAAAGAGCTAAGAAACTGTTTTATAGACAAGCATTTGGGCAAAGTCTTTTAACCACTTTTTTGGAGACAAAACGCTAATGAACCAGCTTTTGATAAGTGTGATTATTCCTACCTACCATCGCAATGACTCACTGGCAGAATGCTTGGATCTTCTAGCACCTGGGGTTCAAACCTTTCCAGCAGATAGGTACGAAGTAATCGTGACTGATGACGGTTATAAAACAACCGCAGAGGAGATGATTCGTGAGCGTTATTCCTGGGTGAAATGGGTTGGAGGTTCCTCTAAAGGTCCAGCAAGCAACAGAAATAATGGTGCTAAGTATGCTCAAGGTGAGTGGCTGGCTTTTACAGATGATGATTGCTTGCCAAACCAAAATTGGTTAAGTGCCTATGCAGAAGCAATTACAGGTGAGTATTTGGCTTTAGAGGGTGCAATTCATCCCTTAGGCGACTATAATCAGGATTTGTCTGAGTGTCCTATTAATCTGACTGGTGGATGTTTTTGGTCTGCCAATATTGCAGTCAAGCGATCGCTCTTTGAAGAAATTGGCGGATTTGATACTAATTATCCTTTAGCTCTAGGTGAAGATATCGATATAAAAGAACGCTTGTCGGCATTTACAAAGATTTTTTTCGTCCCGAATGCCCGTGTTGACCACCCAGTCAGATTAATTTCCTTCAAACAGGCAATAACACGCATTCCTAAACAGGCTGCTGCTAATGCATATCATATGAACAAATATAAAACAGCTTATGGTCGTGAAAATGCCCTCGGTATAACCTTTTCTCATGCCAAATTTACCATCGGATTGATAGTTAACCACTTACTTAAAGGAAAATTCAAACATGCCTTAATAGAGTTTGTGACATTACTTATCGGCGTTCCTTTACTTTTTAATCATCTTTCACGTATTGATTCCATGAATATTTCTAACTCAAACGCAAGTATTTCTATGTAAAAAGTAGTTAAGATTGTAGTTGGAGGAAAATTAAATTTATCAGCAAACTAAAAGGTAGATATTACAATGCCAGGAAAATATAACGATAGAGTCTTTTTCTATATCCATCCCAAAACCTCAGATCCGAATAAGGGATATATTATGCATTTACTAATCTGTTTAGCTGAGGGATTGAGGGAGATAGGTGTAGAGTTTTATTCTAATGTAAATTATTGGCATGAGTTACCAGATAAAGAAGAGTATCTTTTTCGTCACGATCCCAAAATTACGTCTGATGATTGTTCGATTGTAGTTTTACAGACTGATGTTTATCGAGCGGAGAAAATTCTTCCCCAAAATTTATTTCACCCAAAAAGGAAATATATTACAGCTTATCTAGATTGTGAAGACGGCGATAAGACTTATTTAGAAGCCCCTGAATTTAAAAAGTTTGATTTTATTTTTAGATGTCATTATAACAATAAATTAAAGTATGGAAGTAATTTTTACCCTTGGTGCTTTGGGTTGTCGAATAGAATTCTTCATGAGTTAGAAGAAATTCCCAAATTTGGAGATAAAAAAAGACAATTACTGATTAATTTCCGACATTGGAAAAATGGTCATTCTGTGAGAAATATTAGTTGTAAAAAATTAGTTACTAAATTAGAAAAAATTATAGAAATTAATAATTCTGTTGAAAAAGATATACCCCCT
>NZ_JAOWRF010000410.1 GCF_025753815.1 Plectonema radiosum NIES-515
GGGGACAAGGGGGACAAGGGGGACAAGGGGGACAAGGGGGACAAGGGGGACGACTTAAGAAGGGGGACGACTTGAAACAATTGTATTTATTCACGCACTCGCTTTCTTGAACTTGTTTAATGCCCAATCCCCTATGCCCTATGCCCAATGCCCTAATATTATTCCCGCTTTTTGAGGAGGATTTTAAATTATATGTATTCAAATGTGACGGTAACATCTCATAAACAATTGCGTCCGCGTCTGGTGCTGACGTTGGGAGATCCGGCTGGGATTGGACCAGAGGTGGTTTTGAAGGCTTTGGCTGATCCGGATGTTAGGAAACACTGTGATGTAACAGTCGTCGGAAGCCTGGATTTACTGATACAAGCTTATACTAAGTTTAATTTAGGTGGTAATTTAGACTTGATGGCAAATCCGGCTGATTTGTCAGTTTTGGATGTGCCTGACCTAGGTGAAATTATTACGGGAATTGGTAACGCAGCTAGTGGTGCGGCTAGTTTTGGTTATATGGAAACTGCGATCGCTCACACTCTATCTGGTAAATTCGATGCGATCGTTACAGGTCCAATCGCTAAATCTGCATGGAAGGCGGCAGGATATAATTATCCAGGTCAAACTGAACTTTTAGCGGAAAAATCTGGAGTTGACCGCTTTGGGATGTTATTTGTCGCGCGATCGCCTCACACTAATTGGACACTCCGCACCTTACTTGTCACCACACATATTCCATTAAGTCAAGTATCCCAGGTATTAACACCGCAGTTAATGAGAAAAAAATTAGATTTGCTGGTGGAATGCTTGGAGAAAGACTTTGGGATACAAGAAGGAAGGATAGCGATCGCTGGTTTAAATCCTCACAGTGGTGAACAGGGACAGTTAGGACATGAGGAACAAGATTGGCTAATTCCCTGGTTAGAACAAGAGCGTAAAAATCGTCCTAATTTTCAGTTAGATGGTCCCATCCCGCCGGATACAATGTGGGTCAAGCCTGGTCAAGCTTGGTATGGAAACTCTGCTACTTCCCAAAATCCAGCAGATGCTTATTTAGCACTTTACCACGACCAAGGTTTAATACCTGTAAAGTTGATGGCATTTGATAGAGCAGTTAATACTTCTATCGGTCTTCCTTTTGTGCGGACTTCACCAGATCACGGCACAGCATTTGATATTGCGGGTAAAGGAATGAGTAATGCTACTTCGATGAAAGCAGCTATACACTTAGCGGTTGAGTTGGTGTGTCAGCGGATAGCTGCAAAGTAAGTGTTATCCCCAAACAAAAAGTCGGAAAAAATATGGACGTATACAAAGAAGATTAAGAATTACCTCACAGCAGATAAAAGAAATCCTTTTGATGAATGGCTTAATGCTCTGGGAAATAGAAAAGCACTTATCTCAAATTACAGCAAGGGAATCATTATAATATTGTTGTTGACAGTCGTCGAGGAAAAAAATAATCCTAAGATTTGATTTTTGTCAAACAAAATATACACTATTTAACTTTTTGGTTTGACAAAAAGCTGATAATATGAATTATGTTTATATCATCCTAATCAAGTAAGTTTCACGGTGATTGCCTGAGAGGATTTATCTTTGTCAGTAAGTCTATCGGAAGGGGGATATTTAGAAGCTTCATACCCAGGAAAGAGTAAGTAAAATTTTGAAGTTTGGTAAATTATTGCTAAGAACATAATCGGCGAGGGATATCATGGAAGAAAATAAAGCAGTTGAGTCAGTAAAAGATGCAGCCGAATCAGCTAAGGATGCGGTAGAATCAGCAGTGAAGAATGTGGGAGATTCAGCGAATAAGGTAGGAGAATCGGCTAAGAAAGCTCTCCATAATGTAGTCGGCGATGTTATTCCTTCACAGCCACCACTTGCCCCCCAGTCTGATGCTCATCAACTCAAGTCGCGTTTGGAGTGGGGTGAACCAGCTTTTACAATATTGGATGTGCGCGATCGCACAATTTACAATGAAGGTCACATCATGGGATCAATGCCAATGCCAATCAATGAATTGGTAGACCGCGCAACCCCAACTTTAGCTAAAAGCCGTGATATATACGTTTACGGCGGAAATGATGAGGAAACTTCTCAAGCCGCACAAGCGCTTCGTTCTGCGGGATTTCACCATGTATCAGTCCTCCAAGGTGGTCTTGCTGCATGGAAGGCAGTTGGCGGTCCGACTGAGGGTATTGTAGAATCCTGAATTCCCCCTGGTTTAGTTGAATATAATGTGGTATAGCGTTTCCTAATTACATGAGGCACGTCATAGCCCCCTCCCTGCTTGCGGGGAGGGGGTTCTTGTACCTCACTCAACCGTTAACCGTCAACCTTTTACCTTGCTTCTTCTCAACCAGATCCCTATTGTTATTGCTAGGGCAGAACCAATAATATTAGAGGGTTCTGGTACAGATTTAACACCATCATAAGAAAATCCTGTTACAAGAGGTCCGAACTCTTGAGGGTCTAGAGGAGTTAAATCTGGACTCGTAATAAATTGGATGGTAAAACGATTCCCATTGGGGATTATTCCATCTGTTAAATTAAGTCTCGGAAGAATAATATTTCCAATCACTAAATCTGGGGCAATAGTAATATTATCAAAAATGTTAGATAGACCAATTTTGCCATCTCCATTTACATCTCCCCAAACTACATCTTCATCAACAAAGTCGAGATCGGGGACTAAGAATAGTGATAATTTATTGATTGTATAACCTGTGGAATTTAACAAATTTTGTTGATTTCTAGCATCAGGTGCATTTCCGAATAAAATTCCCGTTGATGCTGGAAGATAATCTCCTATTGTCTCTCCGTCGGGGAAATTTTTGTTAGGTGTTGTCACAATTGGCTCTACTAAAACAGCAGCATTAACCGGAGCAAAAGAAAAAACCGATATTCCTAAAATGCTGGAAATTAGTAGTCCAAAATTTAGAATTTTCATGAATTTATTACCTCAATGGTTTTGATGATACTTTTATGGTGATTGTTTAGAGTCAAAAGTCTAAAAAACCCGGACTTTTGACACTTGAATCCTATAACAGAAGATATATGTGCCAGTTGCGTCAATCCTGTTGTGATTTAAATTTCTGCGGTTAGTCTAGCCTTTCTCAAGAAGAATTGAAGTACAGTTTCTTCACGAGAAATAATATCCGCTGTTCCATCCATTCCTAACTGAATGGAACACTGCTGCTTCTTTGTACCTAACATCAGGCTATCTGGTGCTATTGTTACTTCGTAAAAGTTAGCTAAATTAGAGCTAGAATTATTTGGAGAGATAGATGCAGAATCATTTTTTTGAGGAGTGATTGCATCTGGGGAAATCGTTTTAACTTTACCTTTAAGAGTTCCATAATCTGGATAAGGACAGGCTCTAATTCGCAAAAGTACAGTCTGACCTATTTTCAACTTGCTTTTATCCTCAGATCCCACTGCTGCCTTGGCAACCAAAGGGGCATTAGTAGGAACAATTTGTACAACTTCTTCTCCAGTACGCAAGTTTTGTCCGGTATTTCTAAGATTTAATTTGAAAACAATACCATCTGCTGTAGCAGTAATACTAGTTTGATTCAGTTCGCTCTCTACTTGTTTAAGTTCGCTCTGCTCACGCTCTAGCTGTTCTTCAATTTGAATTCGTTGCTGGATTAGGGCAAAGCGTTCTTTATTTAAAGTAGCGATGTTAGCTTCTCCTGAAGCTTTTTCTTGAGCAATTCGTGAAGAAGCGATCGCTACGTCTACGTTCATAGGATTGAGTGCAACCATAGCTCTTTGCCGTTTACCAATGGTTGCTAAAACTGCTTGTTGAAGCCGATTTATTGTTTTTAACTGTGCTTCAACTGTGGCTTTTTGTGCCGCAACAGCTTGTTCTTGCTGCATAACAGATAGTTGTACTTCCTCCAATTGATCTTGAGACAATGCACCGATTTTTGCTGCATTTTCGTATCGCTTCTGCTTTGAATTAGCAGATCCTAATGCTGCCTCAGTTGCCCTTTCATTTGATTGTGTTGATTTCAACTGTGCTTGAGCTACATGCAATTCTTCTTCGGCTATTTTGATATTAGTATCAGCTTCTTCGTATTCAGAAACTGTAGTAATTTGTTTATCATGATATTCACGACTACGACCATTAAATTCAGCTTTAGCCGAAGCGATCGCACTATTAATCCGCTGCCTTTGCGCGTTGATTTGGCTATTAATGGCGCTAATTTGAGCATTAATTTGAACTAGTTGCAATTTCGCTTGTTGGATATTGATCAGGATTTGGCTCTTTTTAGTTTGTAGACGAGAATCATCGATAGTGGCAATTTTCTCTCCTTTTTTGACAACTTGATTTTCTTGCACAAAGATTTGCATTACTTGACCCTCTGTTGCTGCCTGAACAACTTTTAATTCACCAGCAGGACGAATAATAGCATTAGCTTTGACAGTAACCTTATATTTGCTCACAGAAGCAACGGGAATAGCTAAACCCAAAACGCAGAGAATAAATAGTCCACCGAATGTTGTCCAACCACTAATTGGTGGCAGAAATTCATTTTCTTGAACTGTTGGTAAAAAGTCTGATATCATGTTCCGATAAATACTTGTCATTTTAATTGCGCCGACCTACTTACCAAACCATTTTTTGATGGCAAAGTATCCTCTAAAAAATCTAAATGTTCACCAGGAATATGGTATAATTCTTCTGGGGAACCACAGATTTTTAAGCGCCCTTCTTGGAGTAGCACAATCCAATCAGCCCGCTGGATGACTCTAGGGCGATGGCTAATCACGATAGTGGTTTTGCCACGTCTGTAATACAGCAGTTTATCTAGCACCAAACTCTCAGTTACTGGATCGAGTGCCCCTGTAGATTCATCTAAAATTAATATGGGTGGTTCCGTAACTATTGCCCTAGCTATGGCTAATCTTTGCTTTTGACCACCAGAAAGATTTGCACCAAATTCTCCTAAAACAGTTTGATATTTATCGGGCAGTTTATTAATAAAATCATCTGCGCCAGCTATTTTGCAAGCTCTCACAATTTCTTCAAAACTGACATCGGGATAGCTGAAGCGAAAATTTTCAATGATTGAACGGCTCCAGAAATGTGGCTCTTGAGGCACTAATACCACCTGCTGACGTAGGCATTCTAATGAAAGGTCTTGTTGGTTATATAGACCATAGCTGATATTGCCTGACTGAATCTTATATAAACCAGTCATCAGTTTAGCTAGAGTACTTTTACCACAGCCTGATTTACCAATTAAAGCAATGACTTTTCCTCCAGGAATAATCAAGGAAAAATCATTTAGCAAGTCAATTCTACCTGTATGGTGGAAATTGAGATCGGCACAGGTGATATCTGCATCAGCAGGAATCTTTACCACAGGCTTTTTGAAATCATTTTCATCTTCTGGAGTAGCATCAATGACTTCTGTCAAACGTTGAATGACGATTCCGGCAGTGATAAACTCATCAACTAAAGCAACCGCTGAACTCAAAAAGCCCAAAAAGTTGCTACTCATACCACTAAAAGCCAGCAATTGTCCGATGCTTAAAGTCTGATCAATCACCAATTTACTGCCTAGCCACAGTAAGACAATATTCGTGACAGTAGAAATAAATTGCGTGAGCGTACCACTATAAAGCTCCAGCTTCATGGTACTCCAACTGAGGTTAGCAAGGCGACCGTAATTCGTTTGATACTCTTGCCAAGCTTGAGGGGTGGCTTGAGTTGTTTTCAGTACTTGAACTCCGCGAAACGTTTCGACAAGAAAGCCTTGATTTTCTGTACCTAAGATAATATGACTACGGGTTTTTTGGCGCAAAGCTGGTACAAAAAGCAGGTTCAGTCCTGTGACTACTACAAAAGCAAATACAGAAGCCAGAGTTAATTGCCAACTGTAGAACAGCATCAATCCTAAAGAAACCAAAGCGATAAAAAATTGGCTAGGTAAACCTAGGACGATTTGGGAAACTAGCTGATTAATCGTATTCACATCTGCAATGCGGCTCGTTACTTCTCCACTGCGTCGTCCTTCAAAATACTCCAGGGGTAAGTGCAAGAGTTTTCGTCCGTATTCAAAAATCAATCCTAATTGCAACCGTTGACCAAAGTGACCGATCAGGTGAGATTGTATTAAACCAATGACACTCCTAATGAAATTCATTGTTATCACCCCAATTGCCACTGTCGTTAGCAGTTGAGTATCACCCCTTACCAGGACATCATCGGTAAGCAGTTGCATCATTAACGGAGAGGCTAAAGAAAGTAATCCAATCACGAAGTTAATCGTAATTGCCTGAGCTATCAAGAAACGATAAGGCCAAACACGCGCTAAATAACGTCCGATACCGCCAACTTTATCATTTGCTTGCTCATGAAAACGATTATGGTCTGGTATTAAAAGTAGTATGACCCCATTGCTCCAACCTGCCATTAACTCTTTAAAAGTTAGGTAGCGGATGCCAATACCAGGGTCTGCAATTACATATTTTTTTCCCTTGCGTCCGTATAAAACTACCCAGTGGTAGCCTTTCCAGTGAATAATTGCTGGTAAAGGAGCTTGATGCAATTCTTCTATAAATTGGGAGCTAGCTTTGGCAAGACGAGTATTAAATCCTAGAGTTTCTGCTCCTCGACTTAAACCCAACAGGCTCGTTCCTCGCGCTCCTGTGCCAACTGCTTCTCTCATTCTATGCAAAGCAAAGGTGCGTCCATAATGTTTGGCAACAGCAGCAAGACAAGCCGCGCCGCAGTCTTCCTCACTATGCTGCAAAACAACTTGGTATCTCATATTTGAGTATTAAATTAAATATGTATCAATACCGTTCAGTTCAGCCCGAAATCCTCTGTAGAGACGTAGCATTGCTACGTCTCTACATGCCGAAATCCATACCAAAAATCCTTAACTCAACTGTATTGCCCTATGGCTCAATACGGTTCAGTTAAGAAATTGGTGGTAAAAATTGTATGTATGTAGAGACGTAGCAATGCTAGGTCTCTACGAGGATTTGGGGCTTAACTGAACGGTATTGTCCTATAGATTTAGTAGCCAATAATTTCACTCTGCTAGCATCAAGGTTTGAGCATTTTTCTCATCCTTAATTGCTAGCTCTGAAATTTAGAAGTCAACACCCCAGCTACTAGGCAACTACTTAAACTGTTTTTAGGGACGAAACTTGATTATTGAGTTGAGTTAAATTGTAAGCTCCTGATGTAAAAGTGTTGCTGAAACCCGCGAAATTTACATCTTGAAACAACTGCCACTTCCCTGATCCAACTTTGATAGATGAAGCTCTATCGTTGAAATTGTATCTAAAGAGACTTGGTACACTGGATATTGAAAAAGACTTGGATTCACCAGTGAGATCTGCGCCATCATATAAAATTATGCTTGCGCCGCCAGAACAAACGGCAGCATTTTCATGGTTCAGGTCTTCTAGACCTGCAATTTTGTCAAGAGATTGGGATTGATTGTTGATGTTTGTCATTGTTTTTTCCATTTTTAAATAAGCTAAAATGAGCAATCTTTTCTAGTTTTAAAACGCCATATAGATGACTTATTTTTTAACTTTGATTGAGTGCTTTTCAATTTGCTTTCTACATTTCAAATAGACATCTCCAGAAATGAACTATGCGTTGCCCGAAACCCTTGTAGAGACGCGAAATTTCGCGTCTCTACATTGTTTTCCAACAGATGTCTAATACATACGGTCCGGGTTAGGGTGGGGTAATTCAAGGACTGGTAGTGATTCGATAACTTGTGTGTACACCGTAGCCTTATTAAGGAGAGGGGTGTCCGGAACTCCCAGGGTGAGGTTATGTATTGCACCCAACTGAAAACCGCTATAAACCCTCGACAGCGCAATGTAATCTAGACATCTACACCTTATTTTTGTTATCGGAGCCAAAGTTGGGGGGATGTAGTAGGTTAGCAGAGATATATATTTTGCTCACTTCAAGCCTTTGTTAGGTTGGAGTTTATGCGCTCTGAAAAGATAATTAGCAATTGGATTGAAATAACATTGCATCCAACTGAGAACCGCTATGTTTCCCAGTCACACTCAACCGTCGAATCACTTAATCTCGATAAATCGGAGTTTTTCGTAGTCATGCGTAGCTATACCCGTCGTTTCGGTGAATCTTGAAAACATCTTCCATTGCCGAAAATGTAACTCTAAAGCCGTTAATAACGACTTCACACCCTTCGTCGGTTGGAGTTTTAACACGTCCTGTATATATTCCTGACGGGACGTGTTTGCGATCTTTGCGTAATTCAACTCTGACAAAATCTCCGGTAGAGATGTGAGTAAACGTTTGCTTTGCCTTGGTACAGGGAAAGCCGAACTTATCGATTCTACACATCCTTCTACATCCGTGTCCCGTGGCTTTTACCGTCAGAATTTTTGTTGTTAGTATCTCAAGGGCTTGAACAACTCCCGTGCAAGCTGCATCAATCCAGTGAGCCTTGGGCAGCCCTAATCGAGTTCGATTGAACTTGGTCTGTCCGCCGGAACCTGTTGTTACAGACAATCCAGTCTTTTTCAGGATGTTGAACAGCGCCCAGCGAGTTGAATTTCCGGCAGTAGCGTCCCTTAGTGGTTTCTTAGCTTGAGCCAAAATCTTTTTTAAAAGTTCGGGCTTTTTTGCAAGAAACTTTTCTATGTCTTGAGTCCCTTTTTTGAGGTTGCATTTCTCGCAAGCTAGGCACAAATTGGAGATTCTATTAGTTCCTCCCTTGGCTTTTGGTTTAATATGCTCAACCTGCAAAGGGACGTTTTCAACGCCACAATAAGCACATTTTCTATCCCATTTATTAAGCAAGTATTCACGTACTTCATACCCAGCTAATTCACCTTGTTGGTATTCAATGCCCGATATTTCTGGATTCTCTAGCTGTTGCAAATCGAATCTAACTAATTCTTGAACAATACTAGCTATTGGCGCATATTTACATAAACGTTTTACCCAAGTTTCGGTGGTTAAGACGCGATGCCGTAACGATGGGGCTAACCATCCTTCAGGACGTTTACGGTTAAGAAATCTGGCTTGACGATATCTCGTGTGGCGAGCGCGTCGTCCTCTCCTTACGGCTTTGCGGTTTTCTAGACTATCCTTAATTGCTGCACCGCGATGCTGTAATTCCATCCCCCATATACTTTGGTCTAGATTATTTATTAACGCAATTCCAGTAAACTTAGAGCCTGGATCTATTTTCAAGGTGATGGGATACGTAACGATGTTTTCGACTACTCGGTTCATTATTAAAACGAACGGGTAGCGACGAAAAACGGCGGCTTTCCCGGCGTTTAAAAGTTTCTTAGCGTGTGCAGGATGAATTGGATTCATCGGTGTTTTATTGGCATCAATCAGAAAAACATAATTTGACATTTGATTTAATTTGGTCGATTTGACCAATCCCTATTACTAAGTAATGTTTGCTTCAACCTTGTTATCTGAGCTTGTTAGGCTAAACACACTTCTCTTGCGAGATGTTTAATGAGTAGCGACAGGGCAGGGGACTAGCGAATCCCAGGGTGTCATGACTCAAGTAACGTTTACCCAAGAAAACTTGGGTGGATTGGTTCACATAGGCTACGGATTACTCCGATTGCCTATGATCTCAACAGTTAGACCTATTTTAGTCTTGACTTTTGACACGTTTTTTGCTAGATAATTAGTGTTCAAATAAATCTTTAAATTGCAATAAATCTAAAGATACTATCGTTGGCAAAACTTGAAAGCATTCTTGAGCTAATTCCCAACGTTCTTCGCGTTGGAGCATGGCTGTGAGTTTCTGCTGTACGCTGATTAAGTAACGCACATCATTGGCAGCGTAACTCAATTGAGCGTCAGATAAATTAGCAGCGTTTCCCCAGTCTGAACTTTGAGCGCTTTTATCGAGTTCGACTTGTTCTAATTCTTGCACTACATCTTTGAGTCCGTGACGATTGGTGTAAGTGCGGGCTAACTTACTTGCAATTTTGGTGCAAAATAGAGGATTAACTTGGATGCCGAGATGATAACGTAAGGTGGCAATGTCGAAGCGAGCAAAGTGAAAAATCTTAACAATATTCGTTGCTTCTAAGAGTTTTTTTAAATTTGGGGAGTCGGTTTGCCCTTTAGCTATGCGAATTGCGGTAACTTTACCTTCATGATTGCATAACTGGACAAGACACAAGCGATCGCGCAGTGGCAATAATCCCATAGTTTCGGTATCGACTGCGATCGCCTTTGATTGTAAATACTGCGATAAGGTAGCGTCATTAAGGTCGCGATCGCAAACCTGAAAATCTTCCATGAATTGAATTAAATCTGGTTTAATACCTCATATTACCCGATTGTTGGTTGGAGCGTGGTTAGTTGATAGTGGTTGGTTCTTGCTTATTACTTGTTTATTCTTTGCCACCATCCACCATCAACTATCCACCATCAACTATCAACTATCCACTAACCAATCCTTATTTATTGCCAATAAAAATTTGCGTCAGATACACTTCCCCTTCCCTATTAGCAGCAACACCAATCCCAGTTAAATTATATTTGCCTTTAATGTTTTTTAGATGTCCGGGACTGTTGATCCAACCAGTCATCGCTTGGCTTGCTGGGTCGCTATAACCTTGGTTAAAAGCGACATTTTCTGCCGCACTCTTGTATCTAATCGAGACAGAATTGACTCGTTTTTCAAATCCCTTATGGCTAAACGAAACTTTACCATTAGCCATATTTTGACTGTGAATCCTTGCCTGCCGAGTGATGTTTGCATTTAAAGTCAGTTTTGACAAGCCCTTAGAAACTCGATAGCGATTAATTTGGTCAAAAACTGATTTTTCTAGAGCAGTGGTTTTAAAAGTAGTAGTGGGCGACAATGCAACTTGACTAGACCCAATCGACAACGGCTGATTATCACTGTTTTTTTTCGTCGTCATGTGACCCGGTACAGGACTGCTCGTTAATCCACTGGCTAGGACAAGCGCACTGAAAGCGATGCCAAAAGCAGTTTGTCGAAACATGAAGAGTTGAGTAATGTGTAGAGTTTTTAGACGCATCCCCTGCTTTTTTGTTTCCTAGTATACCGATATACTTTTCAGTATTTCCGGATGTTAGGAAATATTTGCACATTGCGATCGCCTTAGTTAGAGTATTTAATTACAATCTGGCAATCGGCAAGCAAATCAAAATAAAAACTTAACAATTCGGGACTTTTTACTGGTCAAAAAATAACAAAAAGACTCTTCCGAATCCCTAATCCCTAATCCAAGCGTTTCTAGTCCCTAATTTTTGCTACACTTTGCACATCCTTGTCACCGCGTCCAGAGCAGTTAATGACATTTTTCGGAGTAATATGTTGATTTCGAGGAAGGAAGGGGAGATTGATTTCGATGACAGGACAAACTTAATTATAGAAAAGTCTGAAGCGGATAGGATACGATCGCTTGATATGATTGGGGCATTGGGCATTGTGAAGAAGTTATTTCTTAGTCCCTAATCAGTATAAAGCTGAATTATAATTGATATATTATGGCTTCTGGAAAAGGTAACTCTGACAAACGCTTTGTCTACCAAGAATTTGGTAACGACAACTCTGCTGCTTTAGAAAGACCAACTCAAGAACTACCACCCCAACAACAAAACGTCCGGGTACAAGCTACCCGCAGCGGACGCAAAGGTAAAACTGTCACCGTAATTACTGGG
Organism: Plectonema radiosum NIES-515; assembly: GCF_025753815.1. GTDB lineage: Bacteria > Cyanobacteriota > Cyanobacteriia > Cyanobacteriales > Nostocaceae > Hassallia > Hassallia radiosum_A. Next base: position 11,681 of record NZ_JAOWRF010000410.1, read on the forward strand.
TTTCAAGTTAAACCAGAAACCTTAGCAGATTTGGTGAAACAGTTAAAAGCTCAATGTGGTACAGGTGGCACAGTTAAAGATAATGATATTGAAATTCAAGGCGACCACAAGCAGAAAATCCTGGAGATTTTAATTAAGCTTGGTTACAAAGCCAAAATTAGCGGTGGTTAATCGGTGTGGTGATGAAATTGAAGAATTGAAGCAAGTTATCCAACAGAAGCGATCGCCTCAACAAACTTAAGAATAACTGAAAACGGGTGCGATCGCTCTTCTCGACGCGTGAGTGTGGTAAACCGTATCTAGAAAGATACAGGCGATGTTACCTTGAAAAGTAGAAATAACTTTCAGCAGTTGCGAAAAATTAACAAGCATGGCTGCTCGATTTAATATTAATAGGAGGTTGAAATGGATTTAGTTAGGATTCTTTGCGCTATATTTCTGCCACCTCTGGGAGTATTTTTGCAAGTTGGTATTGGTATAGATTTTTGGATTAATATCGTTTTGACGCTTTTCGGTTATATTCCTGGGATTGTTCACGCAATTTGGGTGATTGCTAAGAAATAAGCTACGTAAATACAACTAAACTGAAAGTATTTTGGAGTTCGTAGTAAGCGATTTATCGCTTTTTAAGCGCTGAAGCGCTTACTACGAACTCCAATTAATGTACGGCATTGTCGCGCGATCGCGTAATTAGCATACTTGTATATTAGACATCTCCGAAAATTAAATATGCGTTATCCAAACCCCAAGAGACGCGAAATTTCGCGTCTCTACATTGTTTTCCAACAGATGTCTATTGTATCAGCGCCTTACGAATAGAATTCGCGGCTAGACAAACGCTCGTCCGCCTACGCCGACTTAAGACTCATCGACGGAGTTATGATACTTATTAAAGAGTATGAAACACTCATCGACAAGTATCAAAGACTCATTAACTTATTCCTTATTCCTTATTCTGCTACATTACGCGCAGCGAGATACTCGTACATTTTCCAACGCGCATCCACTTCAGCTTGCGCTTCTTCTAAAAGACGTTTGGCAACTTCGGGTTTACTCTTAGTCAGCATCTTGAAGCGATTTTCTTGATACATCGACTGTTCTACCGACTGTTTTGGCTGACGCATATCCAATTGCAATGGATTCTTACCCGCTTGCTGCAATTCGGGATTGTAACGATACAGCAACCACCTTCCTGATTCTACCAAAGCTTTTTGATGATTCATCGCTGTGGTCATATTGATGCCGTGGGCGATGCAATGACTGTAAGCGATAATCAGTGATGGTCCTTCGTAAGCTTCTGCTTCTATAAATGCTTTTAGGGTGTGTTCATCTCTCGCACCAAGGGCTACACTGGCTACGTACACATTACCATAAGTCATGGCAATTAGCCCCAAGTCTTTCTTCGGTGCTGGCTTACCACTAGCGGCATATTTAGCGATCGCACCTCGCGGTGTAGCTTTGGATGATTGACCGCCAGTGTTAGAATACACTTCGGTATCCATGACCAAAATGTTGACATTGCGATCGCTGGCAAGGACATGATCCAATCCCCCAAAGTCAATATCATACGCCCAACCGTCACCCCCAACAATCCAGACGCTTTTTCTCACCAAGTAGTCAGCGAGGGATTTTAGATTTTGAATAGGGGAGTGGGGAGTGGGGAGTGGGGAGTGGGGAGTGGGGAGTGGGGAGTGGGGAGAATTTTTTACATCTTCCCACTTTGTCAGCAGTTCATCTAAATGTTGTTTCAACAGCGCTACTCGTTCACGTTGTTCCCAAATGTCCGCTTCAGATTTTTGCTTCTGCTTGAGGATAGACTGAACCAAATCCTGAGGAATTAACGGTTGCTCTTTTTCCCCATTCCCTATTCCCCATTCCCCACTCCCCAATTGTTGCAGTAGTTCGGCAGCAAATTCGGCTTGCTTGTCTAGAGAAAGACGAAAGCCAAGACCAAATTCAGCGTTGTCTTCAAAAAGACTATTCGACCAAGCTGGACCTCTTCCTTCAGCGTTTGTTGTCCAAGGTGTAGTGGGGAGGTTTCCACCGTAAATTGAAGAGCAACCTGTGGCATTGGCAATGACAGAGCGATCGCCAAACAGTTGTGTTAATAATTTTAAATAAGGCGTCTCACCACAACCAGCACAAGCACCAGAAAATTCAAATAAAGGTTCTTGCAGTTGTTGTTGACGAATCTGATTGACTTTTAATTCCCGTCGGTCAGGATTTGGTAAACTGAGAAAGAAATTCCAGTTTTCCCGCTCTTGCTCCCGTAAAGGCAACTGCGCTTCCATATTAATCGCCTTGCGTGTCGGCTCTAACTTATTTTTAGCCGGACAAATATCTACACAGATAGCGCAGCCTGTACAGTCTTCTGGAGCAACCTGGATGGTAAATTTTGAGCAAGCAAAGTCTTTATCTTTCGCTTCAGTTGACTTGAAAGTTGCCGGTGCATTAACTAACTCCCCTGGTTCATAAACCTTGCCTCGAATGACTCCATGAGGACAAACCATAATACATTTGCCACACTGCACGCAGACATCCGCATCCCAAACAGGAATCTCCGTAGCAATATTGCGTTTTTCCCATTTAGCAGTGCCGGTAGGAAAAGTCCCATCAACAGGTAGCGCACTCACAGGTAATTCATCACCTTCCCAAGCCATGATTTTACCCAAAACATCTCGCACAAATTCCGGAGCGAGTGGGGGGAGTAAGGGAGTAGGGAGTGGGGAGTAGGGAGTAGAGGATTTTTCACCACTCCCCACTGCCCATTCCCCATTCCCCACTTTATGCAAATTCTCCACTGACTGCACAAATTCCGGAGCGAGTGGGGGGAGTAAGGGAGTAGGGAGTGGGGAGTAGGGAGTAGAGGATTTTTCACCACTCCCCACTGCCCATTCCCCATTCCCCACTTTATGCAAATTCTCCACTGACTGCACAAATTCCGGAGCGAGTGGGGGGAGTAAGGGAGTAGGGAGTGGGGAGTAGGGAGTAGAGGATTTTTCACCACTCCCCACTGCCCATTCCCCATTCCCCACTTTATGCAAATTCTCCAGCGTCTGGTCTACCGCTTGCAGATTCTTTTGGACGACTTCTGTGCCTTTTTTGCCGTAGGTTTTTTCAATTGCTTGCTTGATTTTGGTTATGGCTTCTTCTTGTGGCAAGACACCGGCTAAGGCAAAGAAGCACACTTGCATAATAGTGTTAATTCTACCGCCCATGCCACTTTCGCGCGCAACTTCGCTAGCGTTGATGACGTATAATTTAAGTTGCTTGGCGATAATTTGTTGCTGTATTTTTACGGGGAGATGTTCCCACACAATATCAGCATTATAAGGACTGTTGAGTAAAAAAGTTCCTCCAGACACAGCCGCTTTCAGTACATCTACGCGCTCTAAAAATTCCCAGTGATGGCAACCGATAAAGTTGGCTTTGTCAATTAGGTAGGTTGAGCGAATCAGTTGTTGACCAAAGCGCAGATGGGAAACGGTCATTGAGCCAGATTTTTTGGAATCGTAGACAAAGTAGCCTTGAGCGTTGTTGTCTGTTTGTTCACCAATAATCTTGATTGAGTTTTTATTAGCACCAACTGTCCCATCAGAACCTAATCCGTAGAACATTGCTCGGACGACGTTATCCGGTTCGGTGGAGAAGTTAGCGTCAAAGTTTAGGGAAGTGTGGCTTACGTCGTCGTTGATACCGATGGTGAAGTGGTTTTTCGGTTGTGGCTGGGCAAGGTTGTCGAATACACCTTTAACCATCGCTGGGGTAAATTCTTTTGAGGAAAGACCGTAACGACCACCGATGATTTTGGGCATAGGGGTAGAGACGTTCCGGTGGAACGTCTCTGAGACGTTCCGGTGGGGGGGAGAGACGTTCCGGTGGGG
>NZ_JAOWRF010000303.1 GCF_025753815.1 Plectonema radiosum NIES-515
CCGTAGTGGGAAGATTTCTGTAGTTGGAACTATGGATGAAAGTACCACGAAGGAAATCTTGCATATCCTTAACAGGACTGCTTGAAGCCTACACTGTACCCGCAAGGGTCAGTGTAGGAGATGTCACATATGTTGGAACTGGCTGCGGCTGCTGGAGAAATAGATTTAAAGTATTTGGATGAATCTTTGTTTTTGTGCATGGAGTGAGCCAAGTTACACTTATTACCAAAAAGGTAAGCAAAAACGCTTAGAACAAACAAAGCGTCGTGGACGCAGGTTGAGCATTATTGGTTTTCTTCAACCTCTAATCAGTTTTGTTTACGGCCTGGTTATCGGGGGTGTTAATAGGAAGTCCTACATTCAAATGATCGAGCAAGAAGCCTCTGATGCCGAAAAAGCAGGATGTATAAGGATAATTGTGCTGGATAACGGACCAATACACCGATGTTCATATGTGCAGCAGTTATGGTCAAAATGGGAAGGTCAGGGTCTTTACATCTTCTTTTTACCCAAATATTGCTCTGAAATGAATCCGATTGAATTGGAGTGGCAACACCTTAAAAAAGATGAACTAGCAGGACAAATGTTTGACGATGAGTTAGAACTTGCCTACGCAGTTATAGATGGTGTTAAAGCCAGAGCCGAAAGAGCACGCAACGTATTAAATTTAACTCCAACGCTGTTGGTTAATTTTTCGTTACATAGTTATAAATTTTCTCACCGACCTACTTAATCCGCCATTCCTTCTCTGTAAGCACATCATGATTTTTATAACGTGCATCAAACCTTGCAAGATGCATCATCAAAATTTCCTTACGCTCAATAGCTTGGGGAAAACCCACATAAAAAATCTCATCAAATCTCCCCACCCTGGTTAGCTCCGGTGGTAGTGCATCCAGTCGGTTAAGCGTTGCGATCGCGATCCACCGTACTTGTTTTATCCTGCAACAGATCGTCAGCAGCGTTCCTAAAATTTGCCTAGAGCTAATATCCTGTCTTTTTACCCGTATTATCCTGTGTAACCCGTCTGACTGCGATGCACTTTGCAGACCAAGACCGCATCAAGGTTTTTTGGAGTCGGCGGAGTGCCTTAACATCGCCACGCTGCGAGGCTCTGAATATGCGATGAAAGCAACTTAAACACAACCTTCTCTAGTTTTCGCCCCTTGAAGTTGGTTCCATTCCACCATCGGGTGTTCCCGTGTTTTAGATATTTCCATTGCTACTTATACCTATTCATTCCAAGTCACCGTGCCTACGTTTGCGTATCCTCTAACTTTCGAGAGAGGCATTTGCTTCAGGACTTACGCAACTGTCACAACCAAAGCGAATGGGAAGGGGTATGAAACGGTGACGCTTCAGTAGCGTAGTGGTTTCCATGTGAGGTTGGTGAGGAAATAAATCGGGTGTCTTAAGCCCAGGCGATCGCTTGCATGTTGGTCTGGCTTAGGCTTAAAGACTTAGCGTATAAAACTTGTCTTACTATTTATCAATTAAAGTACGGATTACTCTCAAATTATCTCATTCAACAATTGAAACGTCCCGTCCTTCCCATGTTTTTGGTCTAGCTATGAAGACGCGATCGCCTGTGCCAGTTGCGTAAGTCCTGACTATTTATACTCCTCGATTGCCACCATCGCCGCTTTCAGTGCTTGGGCGATATCTTCTTTCTCAGGCAGCCTTAGTAAATAATCGTAGCGGGCATGTTCGGGCAAATAAAACCCACATTTAGCGATCGCTCCTTTCTCAAATATCGCCTTTTCCCGCCGAGTCCCCTTTAGTTGATCGTACTCCTGCTGAATCTCTGCCTCATGCAAACGATACTTATTATCAGCAAACTTAAGAAAAATTAACCCTAAAACGGGCGTGGAATATTCGCTCGACTTGAGGTCTGAGTTTGCCCGTAGCGTATCGGCACTTTGCCAAAGGTTCGCTTCAAGTTGTTTTAAATCGTCTGGGGTCACGCTTGTTCCGAGTTACAGGTGAGTAATTTAGGCAATTTACCTGCGATGGTCTTTATACCATTTCATCGGGTGTAAATCAACATACTTGCCTGTTTTATGTGAAATAACCCGCCAATGACTCAGTAATTTTATACGTATATTAAGTACCGTGTATTGGCGATCGCAATATTCAAGTTTTCATTTTACGGCTTACGCCGTTGAGATGGTGAAGACCGTGATATCAATAAATTAAAAATATGAAAACGCCACAACAAATAACTACTGAGCTTAACCAATTTCATGGTTCAAATATTCTCTATAAATACTGGCTCGGTCTATTCCTCATCCTCAACCGATAAAATCTCAAATTTCAGAGCGTGAGAAAATCAAGCATACGCTGAACTGATAAAGAATTTTGGATGCGGCAACTCGAAGAATGGCGCGAACTTGTGCCGCAACGGGAATTAAAGAAACTCAATGGACAAAACAACCCGTCTGTCAACAATGATACGAGGAACAAACCTGTTTAGTATTCGCTTTTTGTCATCAGGTGTCCTAGTCTCCGAAAATTCGCGATCGCAAAACATCTGGGACAATTCTTCCCTTACTAGTAAGCGGCGTGTTGTCACCTTTTCGTGTAGGCTTAAAATACTAAATATTTGTTCGCGAATCCTATCTTTGGCTTTTTCGACGAAGGGATTAAGGGGTAATTTCTCTAATCCGGCTAAAGTCTCCCGTAGTTCTTTAACTTCTGTGGGTTCTTCGCGTTTGTCTGACTCTAGATTTACCATCCCAGCCAGTCTAGTAGCTTCTTTTACTAATAAATCTGCAACTTGTCCATCGAGTTGATCGCTGCGAATCATTTCGTTGCGATCGCACCGTCCCAAGGAAAAATAAGTACATTGGTAGTAGTGGACTAACTTTGTAATTCAGTAATAAGGTAGTGAGGAGAAAAGTTTGCTTCTTATCGCACTATGCCCAGTTTGCAAGAATATATTTTGATTGAATCCTAAAAAATTGGAATTGAATTTTATCGTCGGGGAGAAGGCAGAATGTGGCTGTATTCTCCCTATACAATTGGTGACGATATCACTATAGAAAGTGTTGATTTTAGTTGTGCTATTTAATTGATTTATGAAGGTGTGACTTTTGAGAGTCGAGAATAAATATATGTTTTCATTGAGAGACTAAAAGAAGAGTTAAAGAATAAATTTTTATTCAGTTAACTCAGATATCAATGTTTGATTTATGAAAAAGCTCGGTACAGATTGAAAAGCGTAATTCCTTATTCCCTACTCCCTATTCCCCACTCCCCCGTAGATAATTTCAAAAATCAAATACGATTCCTATATAGCCATCGACTCTGGATTTAAATTGTTCTTTTAGTGTTTGTCTCAGATGCGGCAAAAATGGTGTCAAATAATGCTTACCTGTTACCGTCATGGTTTCTCCTAAAAATAAACTTTTCTAAGGGTTTAGATATATACAGTAGTCAAAAACTTTAATGATTTACTCATAATGAGTCCACATACTTAAGACTTTCACTACCTTTTCTTCTTCAAGCACTTCATATACAAGCCGATGCTGGATGTTAATTCTCCGAGAATATGCCCCTTGTAAATCTCCTTTCAATTTTTCGTATGAAGAAGGATTTTCATAGGGATTTTGCTCTAGTATTGCAAGCAACTCTTCTGCTTTAGGCTTGAGTCCTGCTGCGGCTAACTTTTTTGTATCTTTCTGCGCTCGTTTGGTAAAGCGTAACTCCCACATTACCAATCAAGTTCCTCTTTTGTTGCACATTCTTTAATAGGGGTACGCATTCCTTCAAGGATATCCTCCCGCATACCAGGTACTTGAAGTAGATGTAATGTTTCCTGAATTGCGTTCCAATCGTCAAGAGCAACAAGTACGGCTTGATTTTCATCGCCAGTAATAATTACTGGCGTATGAGATTCTACACTCTTGTTAATAACAGCATCAAGATGTTGTTCTGCTTCATGAACATGAATTACATCCATATTTTAACCCTCAATTAAAGGTTGACTGGAAGATCAAAATCCCCGACTTTTTAGATAAGTCAAGGATCTTGTTTCTCAATATCATTATTCTACAGATTTTCAATCAATCCCAAAAATCGCTGTAAAAACATAATAAAACCCTTAAACTAACTACTCATACTCATGCAAAGCCCCTAACTTCCCAATTCCCGACCATATCGAAGCCACGGCAATTACTACCAAAATCGTCCCAATTCCCCCACCAACAACGGCAACCACCGGACCAAACAAAGCCGCAGCCAAACCAGACTCAAAACCCCCCAACTCATTCGATGCACTAATAAACACACCATTAATCGCTGCAACTCGACCGCGTAAATAATCGGGAGTGCGAATTTGCACCAATGTCTGGCGAATGACAACGCTAATATTATCTAGTGCGCCACTTAACGCTAGCATCAGCAGTGATAGCGTTAAGTGGCGCGATAAGCCAAAGATAATCGTCACCACCCCAAAGCCGATAACTGATAAAAGTAGAGCTTTTCCGGCTTTGCGTAAGGGGGGTGAATGTACTAAAATCACCGCCATAATCAACGCACCAATTGAGGGTGCTGCTTGCAGATATCCCAGTTCTATCGGTCCCACCCGCAAAATATCTTTTGCAAAAATGGGTAGTAAGGCTGTCGCACCCCCAAACAATACGGCAAACAAATCTAAGGTAATCGCTGCGAGAATTAACTGATTTTGCCAGACAAATTTAGCACCAGCAGATAATGCTTTGATGGAAAGTGGTTCTTTGGAAAGAATTGTTTTCGGCTTTTTAATCAAAGTTACGGAAACGAAAGATAGGAACGTGATAAAAGCTGCAATTACATATACTCTCGTTGCACTTCCTAAAGAAGCGTTCGCGTAGCGTGCGTTCAACGCAATCGCATATCCTCCGATCGCTGGACCAAATACTGAGGCAAGTTGAAAGCTGCTACTGTTCCAAGTGGCTGCATTCGTAAACAAATTATTAGGTATCAACTGCCACATCAATGAATCGCTAGCAGGCTTGTTAAATGCTCTAGCAGCACCTGTTACGAACAAACAAACATACACCAAGTAAATTGGTGCTTGGGTGTAGGAAGCAACTGCCAACCCTAGCGAAGATAAACACGATAGCAGCACTGTTACTATCATGATATGTTTGCGGTTATACTTATCAGCTACATGTCCGGCAATTAATGTGAGCGCGAGAATTGGTAACACTTGTACCAAACCCACACCACCCAAAACCATTGCCGAACCAGTGCGATCGTACAGTTCCCAACCGACTGCAATATTTCTAATTTGAAACCCCGTAAATAGCAGTAGGCGTCCAATAACAAATAGTCGATAGTCTCGAATTCTCAAGGCTGCAAAGGCATCTTGTTTTACAGCCGATGCTTTAAGGTGCTTTTTTAAGTTCGGATCGCTCGAAGGCATGTTTAAGTAGAGTCAACCCTTCTTCAATGTGTGCAATTTCTTCTGTCGTCAGACTTTCTAGCAAGTCTGCAATATGAGTGCGAGTTTGAGCAAGGGTTTGCTCAAGATGTTGTTTACCCTCAGGAGTCAGATTCAGAACCACCCGTCGTCTTTCTTGGGGATGGTCGTTACGTTGAATAAAATTACGTTGTACTAGTCTTTCCGTAGTTGTGGATGCAGTAGCACATGTTACTCCTAAATGTTCCGCAACTTCTGATAAAGACGCTCCCGGATTGCGTTTGATGAATAGCATTGAGCGCAATTGCGGTATAGATAAAGACGCTACACTATTCTCACGCATATCCGCTCGGATAAACCGCATTAATAAGGGAATCGTATCCATTACTTTAACGGCACATTCTTCTGAGGGTTTACCGAGCATCAACTGTTTTTCTCCTGATTACATTGTCACCCGTGGATAAAGTCGTCCACAAAGGTAGCGATCGCTTCTTCCCGTTAGTTTCGTCATAAGTAGGATGCATTTCCAAATCTTATATATTTAGATGAGCTAATAATTAGCTTCTCATATATTATCTGAAAGTCAAGAGCTTATTTTTTGACAATGAGGCATTTTGTTTGCACTGCAACTGCCTTCCTTGTATAAGCTACAAACTCAACAGCGTTGGCAAATTTTTAGCATATATATAGTTCCAGCTTTGTGAATCACCGCACATATCGTCTTCGTATTTATAGCCGCACCCAAATTAAAAGCAGATGCGAAGGTAAAGAATGAGCGTTGTTCGCAGCTAACAGAAATTTTTGTCCAACCAAATAACCTTGAAATAGAAGTATTGAAGCAACTTATGGGAATCGAATCAGAAAGAGAATTTTGGATGCGTCAACTCGAAGAATGGCGCGAACTTGTACGGCAACGGGAGTTAAAGAAACTCAATACCCAAAACAACACGTCCGTCAACAACGATACGTCGAACAAGCCTGTTTAGCATTCGCTTCTTGTCTTCAGGTGTTCTGCTTTCCCAATATTCGCGATCGCGAAACATCTGGATCAATTCCTCTCGAACCAACAAACTGCGTTTTGTCACTTTTTCGTACAGGCTTAGGATACTGGTAATTTGCTCGCGTATCCCGTCCTTGGCTTTTTCGACAAAAGGGTTGGGAGGTAATTTATCCAGCCCTGCTAAAGTTTCCCGCAGTTCCTTTACGGATGCTGGTTCAAGATGCTTCTCTTCAGATAAATCCACCATAGAGGCCAACCTAGTAGCTTCCCGCACCAACAAATCAGCCACCTGATTATCAAGACTGCGACTATTTATCATTTCTTTGGCATCGCAGCGTCCGAGTGAGTAGTAAGTACATTGGTAATAGGCGGTATAATTTCCAGATGCGTCGCGTCGGGAAGACATGCGGGTTAATGCACCCCCACACCTACCACATTTCAATAGATTGGCGAATGGGTTGGTCGTTTCCCCGGAGTGAGCAGCCCATTTGTTGTTCGCATTCGCACGAATAGTGCGCTTAACTTGCTCGTGTTGTTCGCGGTTTATAATTCCCTCATGGGTATCCCAGTTGCAATCCCACTGATCAAAGTGCTTAAGTACCTTTCTATTAGCACCTGCCCCCTTTTTTGTGACATTAAAAGGGGTTCCCCCCGCGTGAACTGGATTAACTAAAAAGTTTTTCAATCCGGCAGGTGACCACTGCAAACTACCCCAAGGATATCGTTTGTATGTTTTTTTATCTGTTGGGGATAAGTCTAGTTCTTCAAGGCTTTCGGCTGTCGCTCGGTGGGTAGCTTTAGATTTTTCCTTTTCTTTGGCATCAACCTTCCCAGAAGTACCAAACATCTTATTTAATGTGTCGCAAGTTTTGCGAACACTGCCACACTCCGCAAAAACTTCAAATGCAAAATATGCTAACTCCCAAACCCGAAAACTACGCTTTGTCGATAGCAATGAAACACACCATGACTCATCCTTAATGTAGCGATCGCTTTCTACCTGCCATCCCAAAGGAGCTAATCTGTGGCTTTTTCTTTGCGTCATCCGGTGCTTCCTCTCGGCACTGACACGGCTGGATAACATTTTTACTTCAAATTTGGAGGCTGCGAGTAAAATATCAATTGTTAATTCCCCTCCCAAAGACTCGGTATCTATTGTTTGGTCAAGGGCTACCAGCCTAATATCTTTACTACGTAACACTTCCAATAAAGAATAAAATAAACGTGATGATGACCCGATCCGGTCGATGCGGGTAACTATTAACTCGCATACAGCACTATGAGGTGATATTTTTAAATCATCAATTAATTGCTGTAACCCATTACGCACCTCGGTTGTCCGCGATTGTATATCCCAATAAAACCGACTACACCCAGCGTTTTTACCCCTTTCTAGTTGCTTTTTCAGCGCTCCTCTATCTTCCTGTTGCTCAACTGTCGATACCCGCCCATAAAACCACTTTTCAGCCATAATCAAGTCAACTACATTTATTCTATAGTGACTATAGTATGTCATTTCTCAACGCCGAAGAACCCACAGCTTGCGATTTGATAGCCGACTTTGGCATCAACATACTTTGGCATCCATCCTTGGGGCTAGAACTAGGTACAAACTTGCAGAACATGCTGTGGGATTGCATTTCTGGTAAGATTCCTCTAGACATACTTGTATTTGAAGGCAGCGTAATCAACGCCCCCAACGGTACGGGAGAATGGAATCGTTTCGCCGATCGCCCGATGAAAGACTGGTTAAACGACTTATCCAAAGTCGCCAACTTCGTCGTAGCGGTAGGAGACTGCGCCACCTGGGGAGGAATACCCGCAATGTCACCCAACCCCAGCGAATCCCAAGGATTGCAATTTCTCAAACGTCAAAAAGGCGGCTTTTTAGGGAAAGACTTTCATTCCGGATCTGGATTACCCGTTATCAACATACCTGGATGTCCCGCACACCCTGACTGGATAACGCAGATATTAGTAGCGATCGCCACAGGCAGAATCGCTGACATCAGCTTAGATGAATTGCATCGTCCGGAAACCTTCTTCAAGAGTTTTACCCAAACAGGCTGTACTCGCAACGTCCACTTTGCTTACAAAGCATCAACCGCCGAATTTGGTCAACGCAAAGGATGTCTCTTTTACGACTTAGGCTGTCGCGGACCCATGACACATTCTTCCTGCAACCGCATTTTATGGAATCGCGTCTCATCCAAAACCCGCGCTGGGATGCCTTGTATAGGTTGTACGGAACCAGAATTTCCCTTCCACGACCTCAAACCGGGAACCGTATTTAAAACCCAAACCGTTATGGGAGTTCCCAAAGAATTGCCCACAGGAGTCAATAAAAAAGACTACGCTTTGTTAACAATGGTGGCAAAAGATTCAATCCCAGCTTGGGCAGAAGAAGACTTTTTTACGGTTTAATTCGTAGTAAGCGCTTCAGCGCTTAAAAAGCACTAAAGTGCTTACTACAAAGGAGAAAAAATGACAATCAAAACATTAGATATTTCCCCAGTCGGTAGAGTTGAAGGCGATTTAGATGTGCGCGTAGAAATCGATGATGGACAGGTAGTAAATGCCTGGACTCATGCTGAACTATTTCGCGGATTTGAAGTTATTCTACGCGGCAAAGATCCCCAAGCCGGATTAATTGTCACACCTCGCGTTTGTGGAATTTGCGGTGCTTCTCACCTCACTTCCGCAGCTTGGGCATTAGATACCGCTTGGGGAACAGAAGTTCCGCGCAACGCTATTTTAGCGAGAAACTTAGGTCAAATTGTCGAAACAATTCAAAGCATCCCGCGTTACTTTTATGGTCTATTTGCTATCGACTTGACCAACAAAAAGTATCAGCACAGTCACTTTTATGAAGAAGCTTGCAGACGCTTTGCCGCCTTCACAGGTAAATCTTATGAAATAGGCATTACAATTTCTAGCAAACCTGTAGAAATTTACGCCTTATTTGGCGGACAATGGCCTCATTCTAGTTACATGGTTCCTGGTGGGGTGATGTGCGCCCCTACCTTAACAGATGTTACCCGCGCCTGGTCAATTTTGGAATATTTCCGCACTAATTGGTTAGAACCAGTTTGGTTGGGTTGTTCATTAGAACGCTACGAACAAATTAAAACTTATGATGATTTCATGGCATGGATAGATGAAAACCCAAATCATGCAAATTCTGACTTAGGTTTTTATTGGCGAATGGGTTTAGAAATCGGTTTGGATAAGTATGGTGTTGGTGTTGGTAAGTATGTCACTTGGGGATATTTACCTCACGAAGATAGATACCAAAAACCGACTATTGAAGGGCGAAATGCTGCCACAATTATGAAGAGTGGTGTGTATGACAGCTTCACCGATACGCATGTTTTAATGGATCAAAGTTTTACCCGCGAAAATACAATTCGCTCCTGGTATGATGAAGGGACGGCAGACGTTCACCCCTTCGATCGCACGACCAAACCAAGCCAAAAGAATACCAAAGACTTTGACAACGCTTATTCTTGGTCAAGCGCTGTTACCCACGCACAATTTGGACGTTTGGAAGCAGGACCTCTTGCGCGTCAGTTAGTCGCAGGTGGCGAACATGGCGAATCTTGGCAACATTATGACGGATTCATTTTAGACGCATTCAAGCAGATGGGCGGTGCGAATATCCATATCCGTCAGCTTGCACGAGTTCACGAAATTGTCAAGTTATATCGTCAAGCCGAACACTGTTTGCGCGAATTTAAGTTAAACGATCCTTGGTATATCAAACCCCAAGAAAAAGACGGACGTGGTTGGGGTGCAACTGAAGCCTCGCGGGGTGCGCTGTGTCACTGGGTGGATATTGAAGGAGGCAAGATTAAGAATTATCAAATCATGGCTCCTAGCACCTGGAATATTGGACCCCGCGACGGTGAGGGATTCAAGGGACCGATTGAGGAAGCTTTGGTAGGGACACCCATTTTCGATCCTACCGATCCGGTGGAAGTGGGACATGTCGCGCGATCGTTTGATTCTTGCTTAGTTTGCACCGTTCACGCTCACGATGCGAAAACAGGTGAGGAATTGGCGCGTTTCCGTACTGCATAGGCTTTTAGCGAATGGAATTCGCAGCTACACAAACGCTCGTCCGCCTACGCGGACTAGGAGATTAAGGGTTTTGTATGTCTAGCCACGATTTTAATCGCTGGGTGCTACCAAAATTGAAATTTACATGGGTATTCTTGTGACTGAATTAGCATTACACAATCATCTCTCTCATCTTCCGGAAGAAGCACTGCAAGAATTTACAGAATGGTGTGTTTTAGAGCAAGCAAAAGAAGCGGGATATAAGCTTACTCTAGATAGAGGTAAGTTAGATAAATTACCCACCGGAGACTACATTTTTCAACTTGTAGATCAATTTATGAAAGTTAAACCAGACCCAATTAGAACTGGTTTAGCAGGAGCGATCGCTGGAAAGCAAGCTGATAATCACGCTTTGTCAGGTACAGCGGCTATAGTCGATTTTGTTTCACTTTATATTAGGTATTTAATGCCTAAAGAAGGTAGCGAACAAGAAAAAGCGGAAGCAGTTTTAACTCAGGCATCGCAACAGCAGTTTGAGAAGCTATCTCAAATTGCTAAAAAATATGATGTAGAAATTTACAGCTAAACCGCTTCATTTTTTTGATTATTATCGTTCCCAGCGGTCGATAAACAAGATCCCCGACTTCTTAGAGAAGTCGGGGATCTGAATAAAAGTCAGAAAGTTGAGAAACAAGCGATCGCCAAATCCCATGCTAACAATTATTGGCTGCGGTAATCTCAACCGCAGTGACGATGCGGTAGGCGTAATAATTGCTCAACGCCTACAGCAATATCTTACCAAACATCCTCATCCTGATGTGCAAATTTACGACTGTGGCACCGCTGGGATGGAAGTGATGTTTAAAGCACGAGGTAGCAAAGAATTAATAATTATTGATGCAAGTTCAACGAATTCCGAACCCGGTGCAGTATTTAAAGTTCCTGGAAAAGAATTGGAAACTTTACCGGAACCCAGTTATAACTTGCACGATTTTCGTTGGGATAATGCTTTAGCCGCTGGTAGGAAAATCTTTAAAGATGACTTTCCCTATTATGTAACAGTTTACCTAATTGAAGCGGAAAATCTTGGCTTTGGACTAGAATTAAGTCCTGCTGTCAAACATTCTGCTGATGTGGTTTTTGAAGAAATAACCACAGTCATCAGGCAAAAAGTTGAGCTATTTTAGATTTATTAGTCAAGAGTCAAGAGTCAAGAGTCAAGAGTCAAGAGTCAAGAATTATTCTACTTGTCCCCCTTGTCCCCCTTGTCCCCCTTGTCCCATTCAGCATCAAGCCCAATCTTTGTAAACTGATAATTCATCTACCCTCATTTCAAAAGGCATTCCCTGGCTTTCTGGGGGACAAACGCGAATTTTAGCACTGCTAACAATTTTATGTAACAATGTCGCCATTGGCACAATTTTTTGTAATACACGCCAATTAGTAACTTGATCTGGACATTCAATTACCAAAGTCAAAGCATTAGCGTGGGTTGTGACATACCACCGACAACTGGATAATAATTTTTGAATACAGCGATCGCAATCTTCATAAAAGTATTTGCTAATAGAATATTCTAATTGCTGGCGCAGTATAATATCTGCCGATGTCGGTTGGATTGGACGTGAATCTTCATTCTGCCAGAAATAGTTTGTCATAGTTGTGCCTCTTTATTTTTTCCGGTTATATGCCAATTGCCATTGCGTAAAGGACATCTTTATCTGTTTCTAGAAATTGCTGAGTTTCATCGTCATAATAAGCACCAATTCCGCTACAATGAATTCCCCAATAATTACTTGCTAGATACAGTCTTTGTCCTAAAAATCCAGCCATTTGCATGGCAGTTTGATAATTTGTATAGTTGGAAACAAAAAACCAAGTTACTGCACCAGATGAAGCGATCGCTTGATTAACGCACAAGTAACCTGTCTTCTCACTGAAGTTACCCTCCTTGACTAAATGCGTTCCTTTGTATAACCCTGCTCTGATTCCCTCGACTCGATGGACAACCGCGTAAATTTCGATTTCTTCAAAACTTTCTGTCGGTATCGCTTGCTT
Source organism: Plectonema radiosum NIES-515 (assembly GCF_025753815.1). Taxonomy (GTDB): domain Bacteria; phylum Cyanobacteriota; class Cyanobacteriia; order Cyanobacteriales; family Nostocaceae; genus Hassallia; species Hassallia radiosum_A. Next base: position 12,522 of record NZ_JAOWRF010000303.1, read on the forward strand.
AATTTGCTGCAAAATACTAAAATAAAGTTCCTGGGAAATGAACTGCTTTTGAAAACGCCTAATTGAGCGTCTGTTCCAAAGAGCTTGTGAAAATCTATCCCGATCGAAGTTCAATTGAGGATGCTTAATTTCTTGGTGAAAACTTTTTTGCAAAGCTGTTTCTTTATAAGCTTCCTCAATGAATTGATTCTGTTCAAAATAATCAGTTCCACAAACAAAAGGGACTTTCAGCCTTAAGCGTCTCACTGACTTCTGTTGAACCTCTCCGGAAATCGCACAAGCAGTAATAAACTCTTTATTCTCAAATCCTAAATCTGCATTGAGAGCGAGTTTATCAAAATCGAAAACTAGTTGTATATCTCTATCGTGAAGAAAAGCTGAAGCTGCGATCGCACCCAAATGGTGTCCGCTATCTAACAAACAATACCTGATGCTCCTGTCTTTATATTTCCAACTAGACCTATAATAAACACAACTAATTAAAAAAATGAATCCGATGATACGATTATTCGGTAAAATATAACTCTCTAATCCATCATCAATTAATTCATAGATAAGTACCAGACAATTATTCTCAACTTCTATATGATAGATTCCATCTATCATTCCCTGTATTCCGCGAATCTGCACGTAAACCTCAGTCGGATATAAAGCACCTGCTGATGGATTTACTCGCAATTTATCGACAGTATTTTTATACGTCTTTTCCAGGGTAATCGCACTCGTTAACCAGAGAAAAGAGTGGATATAATTGTTGAGAAAGTCTAGACTTATTCTGCGATAAAACTTTGGATAAAATTTAAAAGCCGAGGGTTGAGTTGACGAATCTACATAATTTGGATCGATTTGTACCGATAGGTAAGAATGCTTAGTAGCATCGTGATATGCTTTCCCCGTTATTTTATTTACTTGCATTTTTCAAAATCCTTAAAACGTCTACGTTGCTAGCGAAATCTACGGCTTTATAGTCGTCTAAGTTTTTCAACTCTAGATTGGGGTGATATTGCAAAAGCAACTTCACAACTTCTGTTTTTCCGGCTGATGCTGCGTACATCAAAACAGTTGCACCGTTATCATTTTGGTTGTTGATATTAATCTTCGCAGCAAGTAATAAACGAATTAAATCGTAGTGATTGCCAAAACAAGCAAACCACAAAGCATTATTATTATCGTTATTTGTGGCATTAATATCAGCCCCGGCGTTAATTAGTTCTTCAACTACTGCATAAACTCCTTCTCTTGTCGCTTTCATTAAAGCTGTATCGCCATTTTCACCAGCCTGATTTAAATTATTTGGCTCGTAGCTGTTAGCTATCATCCATTCGCTTGTATTTGCGGTCAAATTAAAGCTATTTTGTTGAGTCATGATTAGTCCTTCAATCGTGAAAATAATTATCGAATACCGGGCGAATAAAATTCGCGTCTACACAGACAAAACCCGCCTACGCGGGTTTAAAAGCCACAATTTTCTATTAGTCCACGCAGGTGGACTTCGTTTGTATAGCCAAGCCAGTGCGTTGGACGGGTTTCCCGGCTTGAAGCATCTGGCGTGCGAATTCTATTCGCTAGGGCTTAACATCTCTATCAAATGATGTGTAATGGGTAGACTATCAACTACCATTGCAGCGCACAGCAACATCATGTAGAGAATCGAGTAAAGAAAAAGCGATCGCGAAGCTTGTTTATCATCTGGATTCTGCAACAGCGACCAAGCTTTCATAATAAAAATCGCCCCTAAAATAAAGGCGATCGCACCATAAATTACCCCCGAAGCGTGAAGAGGATAAATCAATAAAAACGTGGTGGGGATAACTACCAAAGTGTATCGCCAAATTTGACGCGCCGTGGCAATATTATCAGTAACCACCGGCAACATCGGCACACCCACCTTGGCATATTCATCGCGGATCATTAATGCCAAAGCCCAAAAATGAGGAGGTGTCCATAAGAAGACGATCGCAAAAATCAACCATGCTGTCCAGCTTAAGGTATTTGTCACCGCAGCCCAACCAACTAACGCCGGAATTGCACCCGCTGCGCCGCCAATGACGATATTGTAGGGAGTATGGCGTTTGAGCAAATGGGTGTAAATGCCCACGTAGAAGGCGATGCCAGACATCGCTAACAAAGCACTTAACAGATTAACAAATACTGCAAGCACCGCGAAAGAAATACAGGCAAGAGCGATCGCAAATATGAGAGCATGTAATGGCTGCACGCGACCAGAAGGCATCGGTCTATTGCGCGTGCGTTCCATTTCATAATCAATATCGCTATCGTAAATACAATTGATTGTCTGAGCGCTAGCAGTGGCACAAGTACCACCAATCATCGTTAGTAGCAGCAACAACGGGTCTAGTTTTCCATTCGATGCGATCGCCATACTAGCAGCCGTAGTAATCAGCAGCAGCGGAATAATTCGGGGCTTTGTTAGCTGATAGTAATCTTGAAAAACTTGTAAAACATTTTGATAGTGGCGTTGTGCCGTCGTCCCATTCATAAGTTCACGAATTCCTCAATTGTGGAAAATATCCGCTATTTCATGTCCGACAAATCACATATATTGTAGAGACGTTCCGGCGGAACGTCTTTACGACAGTTGCAATGTTTTTCTTAATGTTAATTAAGCGGACATGATATTATTTCCTAATAGACATCGACCGAAAAATATACGTTATCTAGAACCCTTGTAGAGACGTAGCACTGCTACGTCTCTACATTCGTAGAACACGCACATAAATGGCGCAAGCAACATCCTTATCTATTTGCCAGCGTCTGTTTCTTACCTTGATAACAAAAGAGGGGAGTCTTTCTTCTAAAGTGATGATAGTTCCTGGCATCACTTCCATTGATACCAGTTTTTTTAAAATAATTTCGTCCTGATTTTTACAGAAAGTGACAATTCCTTGTTCTCCCTCCTGCAACAATATTAATGAAGAGCCAAGAACACTAAATGGGGTAAACATTTACATTACGTAGTGAGCGCTTCAGCGCTCATAATTACGAGCGCTGAAGCGCTCACTACAAAAATAAAAA
>NZ_JAOWRF010000070.1 GCF_025753815.1 Plectonema radiosum NIES-515
TATGAAGCAGAATATGTTTGAAAAAACAAGTTGGAGTTGGCAGTTGTCTGTTTTGCGGCAACAGGTGGGAGAATGGGTGGAGTACCAATTGTCTCGCTTGAAGCTGAATTTACCACAATTGCCTAACGGATGGTCGATTGATAATTCTTGGCTAGGTAAGTTGCTGAACTTTGTTTTTTGGCTTTTGCTGGCTTTGTTTTTAATTTGGTTCAGTTGGCGATTGTGGCGAGTATTTAGCCCTTATTTGTATGCAAGGCTTAGAGGTAGAAATATTGCTAATTCTGAGTTAAAAATCCGCCATAGTGATTTGTCAGTGTCTGAGTGGTTGTTGCGATCGCAAGAACTCTATCATCAAAATAATTACCCTGAGGCTTGCCGTTGTCTTTATTTGGCGATGTTGCAACACTTGCATGATACTAGCATCGCGCCCCACAAATTCAGCCGCACTGATGGAGAATATCTGCAATTGCTACAATATAAAGCTACTCCGATGCAGCCTTATGAAACTTTGATTACCACTCACGAGCAATTATGCTTTGGTAATACTGATATATCTTTAGAAAATTATCAGCAGTGTCGGGAAGCATATCGGGAAATTGGGAATGGGGAATGGGGAATGGGGAATGGGGAATAAGGAATGGGGAATGGTTAAAAAGTAAAAAGATAAAAGTAAAAAGTAAAAAGTAAATCCCCATAAATAAATTCACCTTGATTTGAAATAAACGCATTTTTTTATCGCGCTTTGCGTATCTAAAAAAATATTTTCACTTTTTTTCATAAATGAATTTACTTGCTCTTAACCCTTTTTATTTATTCTTTATTTTACCTTTTTACTTTTTAATGAGTGCCTTGTTTGGTAATTACTACCCACTACCCACTACCCACTACCCACTACCCACTATTGAATATGAAACGTTCAAACCGCGTTGTTTGGTTTGGAGCGATCGCCGCTTCGATCATAATTTTAATTAGTTTCATCGCTGCTCCCAGCAATAGCAAAATTAATATTGGTTCTACTTATAACCGCGCGACCGATGGCTATGGGGCGTGGTATGCTTTTATGCAACAGCGCCATTCTATTCAGCGCTGGCAAAAGCCTTTTAAAGAATTAGAGACACAAACACCTCCTGTGACTCTTTTACAGGTAAACAGCTATCTAAAAACACCTATTATTTCGCCTCAAGAGCAAAAATGGTTAGAAAAAGGCAATAATTTGATAATTTTAGGTGTGCGAGAGGATGTTACAGCAGCCAAATTTACCACGATGCAAAAATCACTGATTGGCGATGTCAAGATTGATACCGGACGGCGGCGGCAATTGTCAACAGGGGAAGAAGTTGATTTAGGCGATCGCTTTGGTGCGGTTGTCTGGGAACGAAAGTACGGTAAAGGAAAAGCGATTTTTGCGACTACTCCTTATTTAGCGGCTAATGCTTATCAAGATAATTTAAGTAATTTCCAGTATTTAGCTGATTTGGTAAGCCAAAAAGGTAACATACTATTTGTAGATGAATATATCCACGGCTACAAAGATGCCAGCGTCAGAAAAAGTGAAGGTGAAAAAGACTTATTTAGTTATTTGGCGAAAACTCCTTTATTATCGATGTTAGTGCAAGCGATCGCTGTCCTTGGGGTGTTAATTTGGGCACAAAATCGCCGCTTTGGTAAACCAGAAAGTTTATATACACCAGAAATTAACAATAGCCAAGCATACATCCAAGCTTTAGCAGGAGTCTTGCTAAAAGCTGATAAAAACGACTTTGTTGTTGAGATGGTAGGCAAACAAGAACAACTGCAACTCCAAAAAGCCTTAGGATTAGGTCAAGTATCTATCGAACATCAAACCTTGATAGACGCTTGGGTCGAGAAAACAGGCACGACTGCGGCAGAACTACAAGCAGTATTAAAACTACAATCTCGACAAAGCCCCATGAGTGAGCGAGACTTGATAAGCTGGTTGAGGAAATGGCAATCTGTACGCCGTTATTATTAGACATCTGGTAGAAAAGACAGGGTTTCGGGCAACCCATAATTAATTTCTATGTCTAATAGACATGGAAAGTGAAAAAAGAATGTAGAGACTATTCTGTGCTACGTCTCTAAAGATTCTGGATAACACATATTTAAATTCGGTCGATGTCTATTAGTTTCGCGCAAAGTCGCAAAGAAGTTTTTGGCATCTTTGCGCTTTTGCGTGGGTTCTTTATAAGTAAATACAGTTCAGTTAAGGATTTTCGGTACTAATTTTAGACCTGTAGAGACGCGAAATTTCGCGTCTCTACCAGGGATTTTGGGCTTAACTGAACGGTATTGCTTTATAAGTAGTAGTGCGGTTCGTTTTACATTAAGAAAGCGTAAGTTCTTTATAAGTAACAATATGAATAATCATCCTGTCTTCAATCGGCTCGATCAAGGGCTAAATCGCATAATTGTCGGACAATCTAACCTAATACAGCAGATATTAATAGCACTGCTGGCAGGTGGACACATTATTTTAGAAGGAGTACCCGGAACTGGTAAAACACTTTTGGTGAAAGTGCTGGCACAATTGATTAAAGCCGAGTTTCGCCGAATTCAACTGACACCGGATGTCTTACCTTCAGATATTACTGGTACAAATATTTTTGACTTAAATAGTCGCAATTTTACCCTCAAAAAGGGACCAGTATTTACAGAAGTGCTATTAGCCGACGAAATTAATCGCACTCCCCCGAAGACACAAGCAGCGTTACTCGAAGCGATGGAAGAAATGCAGGTAACGTTGGATGGTGAAAGTTTACCTTTGCCGGATTTATTTTGGGTGATTGCAACCCAAAACCCCCTAGAATTTGAGGGAACTTATCCTTTGCCAGAAGCGCAATTAGACAGGTTTTTGTTTAAGTTGGTGGTAGATTACCCAGATCAAGCGGCAGAAAAGCAAATGTTACTGAATCGTCAAGCGGGTTTTACAGCACGACGCTTGGATATTGCACGTTTGAAAACAGTCGCAACAGTAGGGGAAATATTAGAGGCGCGACAAGCGGTAAAAGAAGTTAAAGTATCGGAAGCGATCGTTGATTACCTTTTAGCGTTGGTGAAAGCATCCCGTCAACACCCTGATTTAGCTTTGGGTGCATCTCCTCGCGCTACCGGCGCTTGGTTGCAGACATCTCAAGCAGCAGCGTGGTTAGCTGGGAGGGATTTTGTTACCCCAGATGATGTTAAAGCAGTTGCAGCACCTTTGCTGCGTCATCGGCTCATTTTGAAGCCAGAAGCAATGTTGGATGGTTTGCAAATTGATGCGGTAATTGCCTCAATAATTAATAAAGTATCAGTACCAAGATAAAAAAGTAGAGACGTTCCGTCGGAACGTCTAGACGTTCCGCCGGAACGTCTGTACGATAAATTAAGGATTTCACGACTTAATTCAATAACGCTTTAAATTAAGATGTTGTCACTTGATAATTTATATTTTATACTCAATTAATTTAAGTAAATGAGATAAAAGTTATGCGACACGAAGTAAAAGTTCTGGAACCAACTGATTTATGGTATCTACAAAACAACATCAATAAAGAAACTAACAAATATTACCATCCCACCAAAAATATTCCATTTGTTCAGCAAGTGGAAATTCAACTAGAAAATTCTGGAGTCGTCATTCAAAAAGGTTCGTTGCACAGGTGTGTGGGAAAATTAAATTATGGTGTTTATAAAACTGATAATCGTTTAAAAGATATGTGGATATCTTTGACAACAGAAGTCGATTATAACGCTCCTGTCTATAAAGGTACTGGTAGGGTGTACCTTGAACCTCGACAAAAAGGATATTTTTTACATTACACATCTATTGATTTGTCAGAACAAGAACAATGGGAATTTGATGATGGTATATTTCAATTTTGTTCTGACAATGTAGTTATCGGGACAAAACGATTAAAATTTCGCCAAATGTCTGGTTCTACTGATGGTAGATGGAGAATTGCTATTAAAGCTATATCAAGGCAAGAAGCTAAAGTTATTACAGCTACAATTACACCAACTAAAATTATTGAAATCAAGAAAGGTGAAACTTTAATTGCTGATTATGACATGGTGAAAGGATTTACAAACGGAATTGAAGAAGATTACCGAAAATTAGGTCATTTTGGTAAAGGAGGTGGAGAAGGTTTTGTTTGGATTTATAGCGGTGAAGGTAAACTATTAGTGTCCGAAACTGATGGAATGAATCTCGGATAAATGAATGTCGCTTTTATCATATCCCCAACTTATTTAATAAGTCGGGGATATTGTCTTTAACAAAATGATTTAAGACTGTTAATTTTAAATTTGATTTGAAGCTGTCAAACCGAAAATTTACATCATCAATAAATTTATGGTTCCTGCAAGAAGAGTTTATTTTTTATTAGTTTTGGGAATTGCGATCGCACCAATTATCGCAATGTTTCTTAATATATCAAGTAGTATCGCCATAACTTTACTATTTGATGTCATAATTTTGGGGTTAATGATTGTCGATGGTAGGCGATCGCGTCGTCACCGTGTAGAAATAAAACGCGACTTACCACCACGACTATCAATCGGACGCGATAACCAGGTGGTGCTGACGGTAAAAAGTAACACAAACGCCGTAATTCTCATCCGCGATTATTACCCATCCGGGTTTGGTATATCTACACCAACAATCCGTGCTGCTGTGGAAAGTGACAGCACCCAAGAATTAAATTATACCGTTAACCCGACGCAGCGAGGAGAGTTTTCTTGGGGCGATATTCAGGTGCGACAATTGGGACTTTGGGGTTTAGCGTGGGATGATTGGAAAATTCCGCAAAGCTTAAAAGTGAAGGTTTATCCTGATTTAATTGGCTTGCGATCGCTTTCAATTCGTTTGACACTACAATCATCCGGTTCCATGCGTCAACGGCAAATGGGTATGGGTACAGAGTTTGCTGAACTGCGAAACTATCGCACAGGAGACGATTTGCGGTTTATTAATTGGAAAGCGACTGCACGTCGGGTAGGTGCGTATGGAAATGCATCACCACTGGTGAGGGTTTTGGAACCAGAGCAAGAGCAGACCTTACTGATTTTACTCGATCGCGGGCGGTTGATGACAGCAAAAGTGCAAGGTTTGCAGCGATTTGATTGGGGTTTGAATGCAACATTGTCCTTAGCTTTGGCAGGATTACATCGAGGCGATCGCGTCGGACTTGGTGTATTTGACCGCCATATACATACGTGGATTCCCCCAGAACGCGGACAACATCATTTAGGTCATCTTATAGATCGCTTGACTCCGATTCAACCGATATTACTAGAATCTGATTATTTGGGTGCAGTCACCAATGTTGTGCGACAACAAACCCGCAGGGCGCTTGTAGTGGTGATTACAGATATAGTTGATGTCACAGCCTCCGCCGAACTCCTCGCCGCACTCAGCAAACTAGCACCGCGCTATCTGCCGTTTTGCGTCACGTTGCGCGACCCGGAAGTTGATAATTTAGCAAACACCTTTACGGAAAATGTTACACATGCTTATGTCCGTGCTGTCGCCTTAGATTTATTAGCCCAACGGCGAGTTGCCTTTGCACAGTTGAAGCAAAAAGGTGTATTAGTACTAGATGCCCCAGCTAATCAGATTACAGATAAATTAGTTGAGCAATATTTGCGACTAAAAGCGCGAAATCAACTTTGATTGATCGTTCTTGTTTAAATGCAAGTAGTTAAGAAATTTAAATGTAGCGTTGTCGCGCAGCAACGCACCATTATGCTGAAAAATAGTTCTTTCGGAATACACTTATTCTACAAATATAAGTAGCCAACATGAACTGCGTACAGCAGAGTTTATTAGACATAGACGTGAAAAAGAATGTAGAGACGCGAAATTTCGCGTCTCTACAAGGGGTTTGGATAACGTATATTAAAAGAGCGGTCGATGTCTATTACCGAACAACTTGACGCCGGCGACGAGTTTTCATTAAGCCCAATCCTGCGATACCAAACATTGCCACAGCCACAGAAGGTTCTGGTACATTAGCTGCTGCACCAGCATTCGCTTTACCAATATCAATTGCAAATACTGTATCATTATAATCTTTGTCGCCACCACCCCATAAATCCTCGAAACCTAACACCAAATAGTCTTTATAGTAATAAGCGATTACGTGTTGCAAACTATCTGGGTTGAGAGCTTCATTTAGACCAAAGATACCTTTGACTCCATTTTCGTAGATGCCGCCATTAATATCGTCAGAAAGTAACTGGAAATCCAATGTTGTACCAGCTTTAAACGAGCCTATATTCACCCAGTCACCCACATTTAAAGGTTTATCGGGTGCAACTTTGCCTTCTAGGGCGTCGTTCGGGTTAGCGCAAAACTGATTAAAATTAGTGAAGCCGCTATCGCCAGGGTTACAAGAGGTATCACCGAAAATTTTGCCTGTTTGTACTTCCGAGCCGGTAGTAGCTTTGAAATCCAAGCGATTGCGATATCCCCCAGCCGTTTCGCCGATAAAGAATACTTTGGCATCATGGTCGAATTTCAATGTTAGCTTAGACAGATCCACCTGTTTTGCCTTAATGGTTTCAGGAGACAAATAGCGACTTTCTTCACCAACAAAAGCTCTAAAGTCTTGAAGAATATTTTGAAAATCAGCAGGAGCTTCGTCTCTGCTTTTGATATCATAAGCGCTTGCAGGTGCAGCTATTGATAATAAACCAGTTCCTAAAGCAGCAGCAGCGAGTAAACCAGTCAAAAATTTATTTTTCATAAGTTCCTTTATTTGAATAAAACATCAATTTCGTTTGCTACATCCAGTTCTATTTGACAATCAAGTTTTCTGTCTAGAGATGTGAGTGAATCTTGTTTTAGTTTTTATGATTTAGGTAATTTACTTAGTTCTTAATTTAGAAAAATAAATTGTAAGATATTCAAGTAATTAATATAGCTTTTAGGTAAAATTGCAGTTACAGCTTTCTGTAACTTAAAAGCTCTAGTTGTTATTTTTATAATTAATAATCAAAGATATTACTTAATTTTTTCAGGTATTGCGGTTGGCTCTACTGCTTTATCTGATGTATTTTAAGTATTAATACTGAAATATGACACTGATAAAAATAATTATTCGTGCTTCATCGGGCATGGGGCATTGAGAAAAGACGCTCGATTTGGCATGATTGTATAAGAGATTCTTTCCATCCCTCATACCTCTGTTATATGTATAAACGTTAAAGTCAAAATGCTACAAAGAGGGTGTGCTAACCTTTGATGCCTTCACTCATTAGGGGTTCATGGGTTCATGGGAAAGAATTTGGATTCGGGAATTGTGACCTCCCCCCAAATAAAACCACACTCATTAGGGTAAAGGGAAAGGGGAAATAAGAGGGGTTCATGGGTTCATGGTAAAGGGACTCATGTATGGAAACAAAGACCAATTTAAGTTACTCATAATATTTTTCTTTTCTTTTCCCCCCCTTTCCCCTTTTTTCCTTTCCCCTTTTCCCCTCCCTTCGGTAAGGCGTCTAGCACGGCTTGGAAGAGTTTATTGGGCATAGGCGTGAAAAAGAATGTAGAGACGCGAAATTTCGCGTCTCTACAAGAGTTATGGATAACGCATATTAAAAGAGCGGTCGATGTCTATTACCGAACAACTTGATGCCGACGACGAGTTTTCATTAAGCCCAATGTGGCGATCGCAAACATTGCCGCAACCACAGAAGGTTCTGGCACATTAGCTACTCCACGAGCATTCGCTTTACCAATATCAATTGCAAACACTGTATCGTTATAATCTCGATCGCCACCACCGAATGAATCCTCGAAACCTAACACCAGATAGTCTTTATAGTAGTAAGCTATAGCGTGTTGCAAACCATCTGGGTTGACAGCTTGATTTAGACCAAAGACACCTTTAACTCCATTTTCATAGATGCCACCGTTAATATCGTTAGCAACTAACTGGAAATCCAATTTTGTACCAGCTTGAAACGAGCCTAAATTCACCCAGTCACCTACATTCAAAGGTTTATCGGGTGCAACTTTGCCTGGTAGCGCGTCGTTCGGGTTTGGGCAAAACTGACTAAAATTAGGAAAACTGCGATCGCCAGTATTACAAGAGGTATCGCCGAAAATTATTTGACCTGTCTCGACTTGAGAGCCGGTAGTAGCTGTGAAATCTAAGCGATCGCGATATATTTCAGCCGTTTCGCCGATAAAGAATACTTTGGGATCGTAGTCAAATTTCAACGTTAGGTCAGACAGATTAACCTGTTTTGCCTGAATGGTATCACCAGACAAATAGCGACGTTCTTCGCCAACAAAAGCTCTAAAGTCTTGAAGAATATTTTTGAAATCAGCAGGAGCTTCATCTCGGCTTTTGATATCAAAAGCGTTTGCAGGTGCAGCGATTGATAATAAACCAGTTCCTAACGCAGCAGCGAGTAAGCTACGAATAAATTTATTTTTCATAATTGCCTTTATTTCACTAACGTGTCAATTTTCTTTGCTAAATACATGTATAGTTTCCAATCTAATTTTTTATGCATATTAAGAGGGACTAGGGGCTGGAGACGCTTGGGTTAGGGAATCCCCATACTTAAAAGCTTCTTGATTTGATATCGATACCGTCGGGTTTCATTAAAAGTAGACACTCATTGGACAGTCATATAGCTGAGTGACTCGCGCAGTGTGCCCTTGGATCTTTAATACAAGGCTGTCCAATGAGTGTCCGGAGTTAGTCCAAGGGAACGGTGCATTCGCACTTTCGACCGACATCTTTTTTCTTTTCCATGTCTAAAGACATCTTTCTTGAAACCACGCAAACTTAGCACAGCTATTCCCTCTCTTCCAAGCGTCCCCAAAAGAAGAGTCCAAGCGCCCCTTTTCGGTCAAACGACGTGAAAGTGAATCTGGCTATTTTTTCGATGTAAATACTTACCCCCGCTTGCGTTTATAATACACTACCAAAACCACAAACAAACTCATCCCCAGGAGATATTTCAAAGGACTTGGTATGCTAGGATTGGGAGAAAAAAATCCTTCGATAGTACCAGCAATTATCAACATTGGGACAATGCCAAATAGTAGTTGCACGGCAAGAGAACCGTAAAATTTGAGTGCGTCACGACGGCGATATTTACCCGGAAATAAAATAGCTCTAGCGAGTAAAAAACCTGCACCACCAGCAAAAAAGATGGCGGGTAATTCTAGGGAGCCGTGGGGAAATACAAACGCCCAAAAGGGATAAGCAAGATTATTTTGACTGACTAAAGTGGCAAGGGCACCTATTAATAAACCATTGAAAAATAACAAAAATGTGGTGTAAATTCCCCCTGTCATGCCACCTGCGATCGCTCCAAAAGATACTGATAAGTTATTAATCGTTATATTACTCGATGCTAAAGGTTCAATCCCGACTATTGACCCCATCCACAATTTATGATCATCTCGTACCTGGGTAATTAAGCTTTCCGGGGCGAGAAATGATATAAAGGTGGGATCTTGCCACGCATACCACCAAGCAATTAATGCCCCCAGCAGAAATGTCGCAGTAGCGGCAGCGATGTATAAAAATGTTTGCTGCACCACTGCTGGTAATCCCCAACTATAAAATTCCAGCACCGCTTGCCATTCTTGTCTTCTTGAACCTTGATAAATCTGCGTATAAGCGCGAGTTGTCAAAAATTGTAAACTTTGCGTCAAAGTATTGCCTACTTTCTGAGTCTGAGCACGGGCTAAATCTGCTGCCACTGAACGATATAAACTCGCTAACTCTCTAATTTCCGCAGCTTGCAGTGACTTGATTCCTTTTTTTTCTACTTGTCTTAATAAAGCATCTAAACGTTGCCAGTTTGGTTCTCGTCGAGAAATCCAACGTTGAATATTCATAAACTTTGGGAATATTTAATTGAAGTTATCTTAAGATAGCTTCAAATTCCCAACTTACTTTACAAGAGAATTTGGCATTATGTCTGGTAATCACGGTTCTCCCAGCCCAATACAACCACTTAGCCTCGGTAATGTCGTTAGTGCCGGAATCCGGCTATATCGTTTTCACCTCAAGTCTTATCTTAAACTGGGATTTAATGCTTATTTGTGGGTATTTGTACCAATTTATGGTTGGGCAAAATGTGGGGCAACTTTGGCTTTAATATCTCGGTTAGCTTTTGGTGAATTGGTGGATCAACCGGAACCTATTGAAGGAGGTCGCAGAATTGTAAATTCGCGCATGTGGCAGTTTTTCGTCATGGGTTTGTTAATGTTTGGAATTGGTGTAGGTTTAATAATTCCCTTTTCTATTTTTATCGGGATTGTTACCGTTTTTTTTGCTGGAAGTACCTCCGCAGGTAGAAGTCTGAATCCGGGGATAATTCTGGTTGTTTCTCTGTTAACACTCATTTTGGTTCCAGTTTTTTTTGTTGCGATGCTTTGGGTACAAGCTCGCTTTTTTGTTGTGGAACTTCCTCTTGCTATTGAAGATAATGTTGATGGAATCTCGACGATTGGTCGCAGTTGGGAATTAACAAAAGGACATGCTTGGCGAATTGTAGCAATTTTATTTGTCGGTTATTTAATTACGATACCGATACAAATTCCCTTTACTATTCTTAGCACTATTATTCAGGCAATTATAACGTCTTCAACTCAAGAAAATCCCGATTACGCTTTTCTTTCGCCACTCGTGAGTCTAATTATTGGTTTAATAAGTGGTGCGTTTATTGTACCTTTTTGGCAGTCAATCAAAGCAGTAGTTTATTATGACTTGCGGAGTCGTCGGGAAGGGATGGGATTGAAGTTACGAGACCGCGATCTTTAAACAAAAGTATAAAAACTTCTATGCACTTATTCAACCGAATTAAATTTCGCACCCCAGAAACTGTAGAACTAGAATTTACTCTTGCCGGCATCGGTAATCGTGCTTGGGCATTGCTAATTGATTATCACGTTTTGGCTGGGATAATGACGGTGTTTGTTGTTGTTTGGGTAACGGTGTCAGTGCAGTTGCAAAAGCTGTGGGAAGGGATTTTTGGCAAGCAGGTAAGTTTGTGGTTAATAGCGATCGCTTTCATCACCGGCTTTGCTATTTACGCAGGTTATTTTGTCTTCTTTGAAACTTTATGGCATGGTCAAACCCCCGGCAAACGCTTTGCGAAAATTCGCGTTGTTCGAGATGATGGTAGACCTGTTGGTTTGCAACAAACAGCATTACGCGCTTTGCTCAGACCGATTGATGAGTTTTTCTATCTTGGGGCTTTATTTATCATCTTTAATAATAGCGAAAAGCGCGTAGGTGATTTAGCCGCCGGCACAATTGTAATTCAAGCTCAAAGACCTCTTGCATCAACAACTTTAACAATTTCCGAACAAGCAAAGCCGATATATGAGCATTTGCTGCAAGTTGCCGATTTATCAGCATTATTGCCCGATGATTTCGCTGTTATTCGCGAATATTTACTCAGACGTGGCGCCATGTCAACAAAAGCAAGAATGAAGCTAGCTTTAGAGTTGACAGGGCAAGTTAAAGACATTATCGATTTAGAAAAGCTACCAGAAACCGTTGTCCCCGATGTCTTTTTGGAAGCTGTTTATTTGGCTTATAAAGAAGTTGGGGACTGGGGAGTAGGTACTGGGGAGTAGGTACTGGGGAGTTGTCAAAATATCCTTAGCCCTGGCGAATGGAATTCGCGGCTATACAGACTAAACCCGCCTACGCGGGTTTCAAATTCTTCAAGTCCGCGTAGGCGGACTTCGTTTGTGTAGCCGCGATTTCTAATCGCCGGGTATATTAGACTACCTCTCTACAAAGGTTGAGGGCAAGGCATAATTAATTTCTACGCCTATGTCTATTTGCTTCCCCCTCTATCTCCAATCACCTTGCAAGGTGAAAGCTGCCCAATAGTAAGGATTTTGCCACTGCTTCTGCTGCCACAGTTGCAGTTGTGCATCTCGCAAAGCAGATGTGGGAGACTCTCCTCGCAAAATCGCTTTATAAAATAACGGCATCAATTGCGATGTGCCTTCATCGTCAACCTGCCACAAAGACACCACTGCCCGCTTTGAGCCAGCATACATCAATCCTCTTGTCAACCCCACCAACCCTTCACCTTTAACATTTTTCCCTAAACCGGTTTCGCAGGCACTCAAAACGACTAACTCGGCACCCAAATCTAAGTTGAAGATGTCACCTAAACGCAGATAACCTTTTTCAAGTGGTTTACCTTGTTTATCGATTTGCGAGAGGACAATTCCCGATAATTCAGGGTTGGTAGTATCGACAATACCGTGGGTAGCGAATTGCAAGAACCGATATTGTTTGAGTTGTGGGTTGGTTACGAAGTTGTAATTGGCTTCAAAATCATAGGCATGTATGCTTTGGGAAGGTGATACAAGTTTGAGGATTTCTTCGGCTTCTTTGCGTGTACCTGGTAGGGGTATTAATCCGTTACGCTTGAGGCTTTTTATCGCACGTTGCAAACTCGAACGGTCAAGGTTGAGGTCGGGTGCTATGGCAGGTTCTTTGCCTGTGACTCGCTTATCGTCAGCGGCAAATACGGGGTCGGCAAGGATTGCAAGGGTTTTGGGTGCGGGTTTGCGTTTGTTTAGTTGTTGTCGCTGGGTAGCGATCGCAGTCACGGAGGGTAGATTGACGATTTGGTGGTTAACTAGAAGAGGCTGATATGGAACCTCTCCCCCAACCCCTCTCCTAGGAGGAGAGGGGCTTTGATCTTGCTCCCCCTTCCCTCGCAGGGAAGGGGGCTGGGGGGTTAGGTCTGCTAATGCTGCAAAGGGAATATATGGAACCTCTCCCCCAACCCCTCTCCTAGGAGGAGAGGGGAGTTGATCTTGCTCCCCCTTCCCTCGCAGGGAAGGGGGCTGGGGGGTTAGGTCTGCTAATGCTGCAAAGGGAATATATGGAACCTCTCCCCCAACCCCTCTCCTAGGAGGAGAGGGGAGTTGATCTTGCTCCCCCTTCCCTCGCAGGGAAGGGGGCTGGGGGGTTAGGTCTGCTAATGCTGCAAAGGGAATATTTTGCAAAACTCCATCAGCGACAATTACTAATCGCTTTTTGCCTAACTTGTTAGCGACGGGTGCGAGAATTATTTTGGTGAGTTGAGAAGCTGACTTATTTATTGCATCAGGATTATTTCTGTTGATTTGCTTACGACCGACAAGTATGACTTCTCGGAAATTATTTGCAGCATCCTCGATTTGTTTCTGTGCGGGGAGTTCGTAGGAGTCGAGAGAATCGGGTGTGACTGCCCAAAGATAGCTGCGGTCTTTACCTAATGAATATTGTAACAGCAGGGTGTCTTTATCGAGTTGTTGCTGAATTTGCCGCAGTTTTAAAGGTTGTGGATACTTGATTGCAGCATATTCTGGGTTGGTGGTGCGGATTTTGGTTTGCAGTTCACGGTATTGGTTGAGGAGATTTTCGCGTTCTTTCTGGCGTTGTTCGATAGAATTTTTAAGGGTGGGGTCTTTCTGGCTTTGTGACTCTAAGTTTTGTAGTAGTTTCTCTGTGGCTTCAATTCGTTGTAATAAGCTAGTTTCCTGTTCTAGTAGTTGGGGGTTTGCACCTTTGCGGATTTTGGCATTTGCTTCGGTTAACAGTTCGATTAGTACCCTAGCACGCGATCGCTCGTTGGTATCAAGAGCCAAAGCATCGTATCTTTTGGATGGGTCTTTTTTATGCAGTTGCATCAACAGGTCGATTTGGAACTGGTAATAATCCTGCACTGATGCAAAATAGGAAGTGCGTAAATCTTGTCTATCGATTTTGGTGCGTAAATCTTCAACGATTGCGATCGCAGTTTCGATATGAGTGAGTGCTGCTTGTAAGTTGTTTTTGGTGCGTTCCACGTAAGCAAGATTGAACAGAGTGTTAGCTTCACCACTTTTGTTCCCCACTTGACGATGCAACGACAGTGCTTGGTCGTAATATGTGAGCGCTTTCTGTTTTTCCCCTAAAGCTGAGTAAACTGCCCCGACATTATTGAGGGTAGTAGCTTCAACAACTTTGTCCCCCACTTGACGAAGCAACGGCAGTGCTTGGTCGTAATATGTGAGCGCTTTCTGTTTTTCTCCTAAATTGTCGTAAACTAACCCGATATTATTGAGGGTGGTAGCTTCACCATCTTTGTTCCCCACTTGACGATACAACGGCAGTGCTTGGTCGTAATATTTGAGGGCTTTCTGTTTTTCTCCTAAATTGTCGTAAACTGCCCCGACATTATTGAGGGTAGTAGCTTCAACAACTTTGTCCCCCACTTGACGAAGCAACGGCAGTGCTTGGTCGTAATATGACAGTGCCTTCTGTTTTTCTCCTAAATTGTCGTAAACTTTCCCGATATTATTGAGGGTGGTAGCTTCACCACTTTTGTACCCCACTTGACGATGCAACGGCAGTGCTTGGTCGTAATATGACAGTGCTTTCTGTTTTTCTCCTAAATCTGAGTAAACTTTCCCGATATTAGTGAGGGTAATAGCTTCACCATCTTTGTCCCCGACTTGACGACGCAACGGCAGTGCTTGGTCGTAATACGAAAGTGCTTTCTGTTTTTCTCCTAAATCTGAGAAAACTAGCCCGATATTATTGAGGGTAACAGCTTCACCACTTTTGTCCCCCACTTGACGATACAACGGCAGTGCTTGGTCTAAATATGACACTACCTTCTGTTTTTCCCCTAAATTAAAGTAAACTCCCCCGATATTAGTGAGGGTAGTAGCTTCACCACCTTTGTCCCCCACTTGACGACGCAACGGCAGTGCTTGGTCGTAATACGAAAGTGCCTTCTGTTTTTGTCCTAAATCTGAATAAACTTTCCCGATAAAAGCGAATGTAATAGCTTCCGACTTCTTATCATCTATCTGTCGATACAGTTTCAGCGCTTCTTCCCATTTCCCAATTGCCTGCCGTAAAGATTCCGCTGTCCCTTGCTCATAAAGTTTGAATCCCTCACCAAATGCTCGTTCCGCTGCTGCGCTGGTTGCTTGTTGCGATTGGGGTTGCTGCTGCGCTTTCACTTCGTAGCGTCCAGCAGCTATCCCCACATCAGACAGCAACAGCAGACTGATAAATACAGTAAACGTTCGATGGGTAAAAACTTGGATATTCCAATGTTGGTTTTTTATTTCTTTACGCATAAGTAGTTACGCAAAAATATTTATGTCATTGCGAGTAGCGTAACTCACATCTTGCACCAGACCCGAACGATTAAAATCGCGGCTAAACAAACGAAGTCCGCCTGCGCGGACTACGGAAAATCAAGGGTTTGGTAGCCTGCGTAGGCAGGCTTTGTTTGGGTAGCCGCGATTTCAATCGTTCGGTGCAATAAATCAAGGGTTTGGTAGCCTGCGTAGGCAGGCTTTGTTTGGGTAGCCGCGATTTTAATCGTTCGGTGCAATAAATCAAGGGTTTGGTAGCCTGCGTAGGCAGGCTTTGTTTGGGTAGCCGCGATTTCAATCGTTCGGTGCTTATGCCCTTAAGGGAGTGGGAGAGAGGGGGAGTGGGGGAGTGGGG
>NZ_JAOWRF010000043.1 GCF_025753815.1 Plectonema radiosum NIES-515
CCCACTCCCCCACTCCCCCAAAATTGTGAAGTGTGAACTTTAAATTAAAAATTTAGTCTTTATGATTTATACTTCAGGCTTTAAGCTAATAGCTGATAGCTGATATTCTTGCTTCTGATGGCTGAAGATGGATTTTGGAGATTGCTACCGTGTATTAGGTTTAAGGTCGGGAGCTTCGTTTGTTGACATCAAAACGTCTTACCGACGGCTGGCGCAGCAATATCATCCCGATATCAATCCAGGTGATAAAAAAGCTCAAGACAAATTTATTGCTTTGACAGAGGCTTACAAGTTGCTTTTGACGGTTGTACCGCCAGAGGAAATGGCTCAACGGTCAACTCAGTCGCAAGAAAAAGCGGCTGAGTCAACTCATACAACGTGTCCAGAACCTTTAGTCACGGTGCCTATTGAGAAACCGAGGTCAAAAGCGCCATCAAAGCCGACACCAAAGCCGCCTAACTTGGTGGAAATAGAACAGCGGCTGAAGTGGAAGACTTATGAGCAGTTGCAGCGGTTTTTGAAAGAAAGAAGGTTTCCGCAAGCGATCGCACTAGCGGAAGCTTTGGCAGAACGTTTACCTGAAGATGCCGAAGTGCGACAATGGCAAGCGATCGCCTATCAAATTTGGGGACGAGCGCTAATTGGTGAAAAACAACTACTCAAAGCGAGAATTTATCTCAAAAAAGCCCTAAAGACTGACCCTAATAACAAGTCTCTTTGCAAAGAAGTGCAGCGCGACTTCCAGAAGTTAGAGCAGGTTTTTTGATCAAGACGCTTGATTAAGCTGTATTTTTTTGTAGTCGTCATTTGTCAATAGCTTGAATTAACATAAATCTCTCTTGACAAATCACAACTTCAATGTATTACAAAAATATCATGTCCGGTAAATCACACATACTGTAGAGACGTTCCGGTGGAACGTCTCTACGTGTATTTAATAATATGTAATCTGCTGTATATATTTTTATCCGACACCCTAGAAGGGTGCGGCTATACATACAAAGCCCACCGACCTGGGCTATAAGACAATACGCTTGGTGTTAAGGATTTTTCGTATTGATTTCGGCATGTAGAGACGCGAAATTTCGCGTCTCTACAGAGGATTTCGGGCTTAACTGAACGGTATTGGGCTATAAGATTTATTAGCCCAGGTCGGTTGGGCTTGGTTATTGTAGCCCCAGGCTTATAGCCTGCGGGCTTTTTACACATTGATGATTTCCAGCGCTTCAAGCTTATTTTAAGAGAACTTTATATAAATACGCTGAAAATCAGTATTTTGACGCAGTTTATTTCACTGCGTTTTTTTTGCGTATTAGCACTGTTTCCTTTGTATCTTTTGCTAGTTAACTTAGTACCAGGTTGAGAGGAATTTCACTCAAAGCTGACTAACTTGATATTTGCTTATTCAAATCATCCAAATAGTACAGCAAAGGTTGGTTTTTTCAACTTTGGATTTAACCAACTTCAAAAGTAATTAAGGCAATGTCACTATCACTTGATTATCTTAGGTTGCGCGTAGAACCTGCTGTTGCATTTTGCACAGCAATTTTTAATTATGCTCTCAATTTGAATGTGGCAGCCTAAGTTGTTTCTCGATTGATCGCTTTTCAAAAGTAATTTACATAAGTGAGGATTTTACTATGTTGCGTCGTTCTTTATTCGTTTCTGCTTTGATGTTGGCTTCTGTCGTTGGTTTCGCTTCTAGTGCAAAGGCTGTTGAGACTGCTACTCAAGATGTCACATTCCCTGCAACTGTTAATGCTACCTGCAATTTAACTGCCTCTGCTACAGGTTCCACTCAAGGAGAACTGGCTTTGCCCAGTGGTGCTACTGACAAGAAAATGTTGGTTACCGCAACACCTGCAATGGTTGGTGTAGATTGTACCAAAGGAACACTTACGGTTAGCACACCTGAGCTAACCACCATGCCTAGTGGCTTTGCTGGTATTCTCACTAACACTGCGAAAGTCACGAGTTTAAGCGGTAAAACAGCCACCGAAACAGCTGCTTCTCCTACTTTGGAAGACGCAGATAAAGGAGATGCGATGGTAGAGATGACATCAACAAATACTGCTGACTTCATTCCTGGACAATACGTCTATACCGTTACTGTTACCGCTACTTTATAGTAGTAAGTAGGGTAGAACCTAACAATAAATTCAAGGATTTTGTTGAGTTTCATTACCTCAACCCAACCTAATAAATAGTGTGAAAGTACCCCTTCTTGCGTGCGAGGAGGGGAATTTTTCATAGACTTGTATATTTGCTAATAAAATTTATATTTTTGTAGGATGGGCATATCACCCGTCCTTTTGATTTTTAAAGCGTAAAAATTACCCCGCAAGAATTATTTTACCTAGAGTAAATTAATCATTATAACCATAAAACCTCACACCCATAAAGCTATGCTTTATTTCCCCTCTCCCAATACGGTTCGGTTAAGAATATTTGTGAACCCAAAACCCTTGTAAAGACGTTGCACTTGCTAGTCTCTACATACGTTAACCGAACCGTATTGTCCCCTCTCCTTCCTAAGGAGAGGGGTTAGGGGTGAGGTGTTTATATTGCGGGTAATTTAGTGGATAAGTTAAACGCGGGGTGGGGTTCGATGGAAATAGCGAGTATTTAACTAGGCTTAATATCAACTCAGATAAATACTGTAGATTCTACGGTTATCACTTGCTAAAAATACTGCTAAAACAGAATCACTGTTAACGACTAATTAGTAATTGAGAAGTTATAAATTAAGAGTTAATATTCCTAACTATTAATTCATCACTATTTTATTATTAATTGCCAATTTTTCATAGGTCATCTACTCATACTAATATCTGGCAGCGGACGATTATAATCGCAGTTCATCTTGCACACAAACAAAACCTACCGACCCAGGTTCTGAAAAGCCAGATTTTTATGAGTCCGCGCACCATCCGGACTTCGTTTGTATAGCGGCGAATTACATTCGTCAAGGCTTGTTAATTTAACTGTTAGGAGAATCAAATTAAAATGTTCTTTTCAACTCCAAAGGTGGGAGCTATTTCGGCACCTGTTCGTACTGCTTTGCATTTAAGTTACTGGGCATTATCTGCAACTTTACTTTGGGCTGGAGCAAGTCAAGCACAAGTCAGTTTGTCACCATTAAAAATTGAAGTTAAAACAAATCGCGGTCAAGCTCAAGGCGTTATTAATATTACAAATACTAGTAACGAAACTTTTCGCGCTCGCGTCTATGCTGAATCTTTTACATACAATCGAGATAAGGGTTTTGAAAGTTTACCATCTAGCCCTTCCGATTTAAGACCATATTTGCAATTTTCACCCCGTGAACTAGTTGTCCCAGCGGGAACAACTAGAAGAGTACGTCTCAATGCTCGTTTGGCTCCCAGTTTGCCAAGTGGTGAATATCGGACAATGATTTTTACCGAACCTTTGAACCAAAATACTGTCAAGAATGGGAATGGAATTACAACGAACATTATTACTCGTGTTGGTAGCGCGTTTTTTGTCCGTAAAGGTGATGTGCGTCCTAATTTGATGGTGGATAGTGTCAGATGGAATACAGAGGCAAAGAAGATACAAATATTAGTCCGCAACACAGGTAAAGCATCTGCCTACACATCTATTAAGTGGACTCTCAAACAAGGTGGAACACTTGTTAAATCTGGAGAATCACCAGATACAGGTATTGTGCCTGATGGCGATCGCAATTTAATTTTAAATCAATCTAAGAAAGATGAATTAGCTCTTTCTCCTGGCACATATCAACTAAGTGGTGAGTTGATGTGGGGTGAAGATAACGATAAAAGCAAACTCCCATTCAAGCTGGATTTAACTGTCCCTGGAGGAAATTCTACCCCATCGCCAACCAGAAATAGAAGGTAAAAGTCAGCGTGAAAAATCCCCTGTTTTACCTTCCTGCGTTTGCGGTTTGCCTTTTTTGCGCTACTCCAGCTAAAGCTAAGAACCCTACCCCTGACTTCTTGGAAGAAACTGTTACAGACGGAAAGATAGATAATACCTCACCCCATAACCCCTCTTTTTATAAAGAAGAGGGGAGTGTTGACGCAAGCCAACGGGGGGGTGAGATTAAGTCTAGGAATGCAATTTCAGATCACACGAACTACGATTCACTTTCCTTGGAAGAAAGGTTAAAAAGTTTGCCGATTAGTGAAGCTAGTCGTGCGGATCTGCGGGAGAGGCTGATTCAATATCGAGAAGCGGTTAAATCTGGGAGACCTCTCTCCAAACCTCTCTCCTACGAGGAGAGAGGCTTTGATTCTCCCCCTTCCCTAGCTCTTAAGGGGGTTGGGGGGTGGAGACCTCTCTCCTACGAGGAGAGAGGCTTTGATTCTCCCCCTTCCCTAGCTCTTAAGGGGGTTGGGGGGTGGAGACCTCTCTCCAAACCTCTCTCCTACGAGGAGAGAGGCTTTGATTCTCCCCCTTCCCTCATCAGTTCGGGTGTTGGGGGGTGGAGACCTCTCTCCAAACCTCTCTCCTACGAGGAGAGAGGCTTTGATTCTCCCCCTTCCCTCATCAGTTCGGGTGTTGGGGGGTTAGGTCTTCGAGATAACCTTGCTGCTGATTTAGCAGAAAACACGCAACCAAAGCCGGAAACACTGACACCGGAAGTTAAATCTGAATTGGAAAAAAAGACAAAGGAATTCAGTACATTTCCGGTTGGTTTGAGTGTGGGTAAACGGAATGTCAACCCTAGTGTGATTATCCGGGGTCAAGAAGACGGAACGCAAGCAATTAACTTTGATAATTGGCTGTTACCGTTTGATGATGTGATTCAAGCGTTGAAATTAGACTTAAAAAATTTACCAGATGGTCAATTAGAAGTGCGATCGCCTGGTCTTGTAACTCGCATCGACCCAAAAAAAATTCGCAACGATCCAGAATTAGGCTTAGTATTTTCAATTCAAGATTTAGATACTTTATTTGGCATCAAAGCAAAATTTAACATCAACGATTACGCAATTGAGCTTGATGTACCTTGGCTAAATCAATCCAGTTCGAGAATTGGGCAAGCGGAACCGCCGATTATATTAGAAGGTATACCACGAATTGCACCTGGTAATTTCAGTTTTGGCGCAATTGAACAAAAACTTAATACAAGCGGTTCAGAAGGCACAGGAGCGAGTTACAGAGGAGATTTTCTCGCGGTTGGTAGTCTGTTTGGTGGTAGTTGGTTTGTGCGTACAGATCAGCCAAATTTCCAAGACGCATCAAGTTGGAGATTAGCAGAAGCACAATTTTATCGACCAAATAATCAAGCTGATTATATTTTCGGTTCCCAGCCGACTTTTTGGCGCAGTCAGGGTGCAAGCGATTATTGGGGCTTTACATATATTCAACGACAAGGATTTACTCCACCGCAACTGTTTGGTGGTGGTTTTGTCGATCCTCGCTTGCGGTTGCAGGCTTCACAAATTGGCAGGACGATTACAGGTACGGCTCAACCGGGTACATTAGTCAGGTTAGCAGAAGCATTTGGCGATCGCGTAATTGGCGAAGTTTTAGTAGATTCTTCAGGAATTTACCGCTTTGAAAATGTCAAAAGCGAAAATCAATATTATGGCAGTAGTTACCGTGTCTTGCTTTACCCAGAAGGACGACTCACCGCTCAACCAGAAATCCGCGAAGCTACTTACTCTATTGTACCAGGACAATTACCCGCAGGTTCTTCGGCGTTGGTTTTTTCTGGTGGTTTGCGACGTGAATTAAATAACAGTTTGTTGGGCAACTTTTCTGATTTTCGTGGTGGAGTCGCTCAAAGATGGGGTTTATCAGAAAATCTCACAGTCGGTGTAGGTGGAGTATACGACGATTCCGCCAGAGGTTTGGCAGAAATATTTTATCGTCCGTCAAATTTGCCTTTAGAAGTCGCAGTTTCTGCACTCAGCGGTAGTAAATGGGATGTAAACGCAGATATCCGTTTTAATCCGACTCGGAGTTTGAGTGCATCATTTACAAGCGATCGCTTTTCTAATCGTTTTAACTTAGATTGGCGCCTTTTTCCTGGTTTGAGTTTATTTGCCACTACCGATAGCCGCGATGCCACAGGCGGTGGTGTACAATTAAACTTTAGCGGTAGAAACGCTTTTACCTTCGCCCGTATTAGCCTAGATACCGAAAATCGCTTGCGTTGGACTTGGCTGCAACGTCTCGGCAGATTAGAATTAAATCAACGCGGTAACGAAATCGGCACTTTGTCAGAATTCAGCTATAATTTATCTAGAAACAGCAGCTTTTTAAATTTAGGAAACTCGCTGCTAGTAAGTTATGAAACCCGCAGTCAAAATTTGAGTAATAACTTACTTAGTTTAGGTTGGAGATATCGTTCCACACAACGCGCTAGCGATGGTAATTATCGTTGGGAAGCGCAGTTAGGTTATGGGATTGGTTCTCAGGGTAGCGGACCTGTTGCTTCATTATCAACTACAATTTTACCAGGTATTTTGTTGCGGGCGCGTTATCAAGGTGTATCCGTGACTTCCGACCAAGCCAGTTTTAATATAGATTTAGTTTCTAGCGCCGGTTTGCAAAGCGGTATTACACCAGGAGATAGACGTTCTGATTATTTTCGTACCCAAGGCGGTTTATTGATTCAGCCGTTCTTTGATTACAATAATAACGGCAAACGCGATGCGGGTGAGAAATTATATACAGAAAATGCAGATACACTGCTGGTGCTTAACAATCGAGTTGTCAAGTCATTGCAACCGGATATTCAAAGCGATCGCATTTTGGTACGCTTAAATCCAGGGACTTATCGTTTAGATTTAGATCCCGCAGGTTTCCCAGAAGATTGGCAAGCTAAAACTGACGCTTATGCTGTCGATGTCATCGCAGGTTCTTACACACCAGTAATGCTACCATTAACTCGTGCTTACGCCTTTTCTGGAGTTATTACTGATGCTCAAGGTAAACCAATTAATGGTGCAAGAGTCGAAGCAGTTTCTTCATATTCTAAAGTGCGGTTATTTTCCGTTACCAACACCGCTGGAGTTTATTATTTAGAAAGACTGCAACAAGGCACTTACGATTTATTGATTAACGATAAACCTGTGAGTGGTATGACATTGAAATTAGATAATTCTTCCCTCGGTTTTCAAGAAATCAATATTCAGCAGTTAGAAAATCAAGAATTTCGCGCAGTAATTACTAATGTAAATCAAAGTGCCTTGCCAGATAAAAATAAAGATAAGTAGTGAGCGCTGAAGCGCTCTTCTTTTATTCTCGTTGAAAATGCCTTCCGGTAGACTCCACCTGCTAGAATGAAAGTATGTTACCAGAGAGAGTTTGGTAACAAAAAATCAAAGTGCCTTGCTAAATAAAGATAAAGATAAATAAATTCGACATAACGCTTGACAATGACACAATTTATCTGCAAAGTAGAGGCATTTTGGGATTCAGAAGCTCTAGTCTGGGTTGCAACCAGTGAAGACGTATCAGGGTTAGTAACAGAAGCTGAGACAATAGAAGCTTTAACACAGAAGCTGCGAGTAATGATTCCAGAACTCGTCGTTCTTAATAAAATCGTCCCTTCTGATTATGTAAGTTCTATCACCTTCGAGTTAACTAGCCATCGACAGGAGTTGATTGAGGTGATTTCATAGATGAGTTCATCCTTTACTTCTGAATTGAAAAAGATTCTCTTAGAAGCAGGTTGCTATTTTGAACGGCAAGGGAAAGGAGACCATGAAATCTGGTACAGTCCAATCACAAATCATCGGTTTGTGGTAGATAGTTCTATAAAGTCGCGTCACACTGCCAACGCAGTTTTGAAACAAGCGGGACTACCAAAAGCCTTCTAGTAAAGGCTACTTTGCCTAGCTGATAAGTTAAACTGAAAAAGATTTTGCCCAGTAAATCTTTATAAATGTTCTTCCAGACTAGTTTTTGTTTAATCACCTGACGTTGAATTCTGGTAGTATTGAAAATATCTTTTGCTAAATTAGGCGTTCCCAAGACAAACCTAGAAACGCCTAACACTGCTTTAAAAGAGACCTCCATTATTCGCACTACCGATAAAGCCTTTGAGGGTTGCTAATAGTTCGTTTGTACTTTTATCAGTAATTAAAGTATCGCCGTTTTGCTTAGTAAATATCAACGAACTATATCTCAAAGCACCAGCACAACCAAGCACATCTTCAGTTGTAAAATCCATGATCATATCTGCTTTCTGACCTCTGACTAAGACAAAAGCATCTTTCCCAGCACCACCAGAGAGCGTATCATTATCATAACCGCCCCAGATTTCATCATTGCCCTCACCACCCCAGATAAAGTCATCTCCCTCATCACCGTAAAGCTTATCATTGCCAAGATTGCCATAAATTTTATCGCTACCCGCACCACCAGCGATAGTATCGTCCATGCTAAAAGTTAGACCATAGACTGGTTGGATGTCCGAATTGTCGGATTTTATGCCTAAATCGCCGTAAAGGGTATCATTACCATTATTGCCGAAAATGCGATCGCTACCCAATCCACCATAAATGGTGTCGTTATTATCTAAACCGGAAATGCGATCGCTTTGATCTGTTCCCGTTAAATTATCAGGATTTGGCGTCCCGTTTATCGAGTTAGTAGCTGTAGGATTGACGGTGATTTTGAAAGTTTGCGTTGTGGAAATGGAAGTATCAAAACCACCATTTGCAGTGCCACCATCATCGCGGACTTTAACTCGGAATTCCGCCGTGCCAATTGCCGAAGGTGTGTATATGAAGTCACCAGCTAAATTAATTGTCGGTGTACCTTGAACAACACCTGAATTGCTGATCACCTCAACTATGTACTCTGCAACTTTTTGCCCTGATTCATTGGCAGCACCAGCATAAAAGCCGCTTGCCCAAAGAGCGATCGCTTGCTGTCCTGTACCTGTTTTGACGCTTTGGTTGCCACCAATAGTGAAAATGGGGCGATCGTTTACAGGGTTAATGTTTAACGTGATACTTTGGCTGCTGTTAACTTTACCATCATTTGCGCTGTAGCTAAAAGTACCTGCACTGCCGTTAGCATCAGCAACGGGACTGAATACCAATCCTGTTAATTCAGTAGCGGTGAGTTTTTGATTATTGATAACTTCTGTAGCACGATCTGCTAGGTAGACTTTACCCTTGCTAGCATCGGACAACCCAGTAACGGTGATAGTTAGACTATCGCCATCAACATCGGTGGGTGCGGTAATGTTTAGTGGTGTATTGCTAGCATCCTCATTCAGCGTAATGGTTTTGTTTGCTTGTACCACAGGGGCGTCGTTGACAGGGTTAACAGTGATGGTAGCCTTTGCACTCGTATTACTAAAAGAACTAGTGCCACCGTTGTTGGAAGCATTCACACCTGTAGTACCATTTGCTGTGCCATTAGTGGTGTCCCAAGCACGAAATGTAATGTCAGATGTACCGTTATAGTTAGCATTGGGAACAAAACGAACCCGCGTATCTGTTTGTAGAACAACCTGTTTTAGATTAAATGTTCCTGATGCAGAGGTGGTATCATCACCAAGAAAAATGAAGTTTCGAGTTTCATATGGGTCGATAGAACCAGTAAATCTTGTGTAATCCCGCAGTGGTCCTGTCAAAATGTCTGTACCGTTAGCAAACAAGTGGTAGCTATCGCCTTGTACCGACAAGGTATAGTTTGTTGCTAGATTAGTGTTGAAAGAGACATTTTCCGCAGCTTTAAACAGACTATTGGTCTGTCCTCCTGGGTTAGCTGTGATACCATCTCCTTGAGCAAAGATGTTGCCACCTGTGAGAGAGAGCTGCTGAAAGCCTAATTCAATGCCTTTAGTGCCGTCGCTGCTAATAGCAATTACACTAAAGCCAGCGCGATCGCTATTTGTGCGAGACTCTGCAACCAGTCCCATATTGAAAGATAAGCTGTAACCACTGGTACGATTGAGGGTTGGGAAATTTGAATTTACCAGTGTTGATGCTGTGTAGTTGCTGTAACCTGCGTAGATGCTGTTGTTAGCAGTGGTGTTTAAATTTGTGCCGTTAGGGGTGAGGGTCTGATTTGCCCCAGAAACGTTGGTGAATGACAACCAATTCTGACTGGCAGGTGCTGTGCCAAGTCTATCCGTGTAAAGTGGAATTGCGCCAAGTACAACGGCTGAGTTATCTGACACTGTACCAAAGTCTGTCCAAGTTGTACCGCCATTTGTAGACAACTGCCATTTGCCGTTGGTGTTGTTGACTCCTGTAATAGCGATCGCTTTTGGATCTCCATCTGCATCAGTAATCAAGCCACTAATTAAATCGGTAACTCTCGTACCAACGTTGGCACTATCGGAGATGTCCTCATTAATTGCTGTGAGTGTCGGATTCCCTGTGTTATCTAGTGTAGGTGCGGTGTTGCGGGGAATCGCAGTAAAGTTTGTTGCCCCAATGTGATTTAAGGCTTGACCAGCAAATACTCCAGGTGATGGACTATTACTACCAGTGCCTAATGTCCAATTTGGTGCAGATCCACCAAAGTTGTCTACGGCAGCTACCCAATCAGTGGCTTCAGAACCTGTACTGTCACCCCATCGTCCTACATACCCTGCTTCAAATGAGGTATTAACAACTGTGGCTCCAGATTGAGCAGTACCATTAGTACCTTTTCTAAACACAATTGAGCCGTATGCTCTGTCTGTAGCACTGCTCCCGTCCAACACAGCAACTGAATCTAGTACAGTCCAACTTGAATACACACCAGCATCAGGAGTGCCATCATCGTTTGAGTCAATATCATCATTAAGGCTGGGTGCAAAGCCAGTTTGAATCAACAGGAAGCTAGCAGATGCATTTTCTATTTCGGTTTGGCTATCGCCATTATGACTGATTGAACTTGTACCCCCGTTTCCCCACCCGTTTCCAGTTCCACTATTAGTCAGTTTATTTGCACTTGAGTTGACTGAATAGGTATTGCTTTTTTGTAATAAAACCAAAAACCCATTGCTACCAAAAGTTTTACCAGATAAATCAAAAATATTCTGAACATCACCAGGGTTGAAGGAGCCAGAATCTCCCTCGATGCCAACCAAGTAGGTTCCAGTTGGGATAGTAGTTCCTGGAGTCCCACGCAATTCTATATATTCATTCGGACTATCTGCTCCTGGAGGATTGAAGAGAATTTCGTTGATGTATATCGAAGGTAAAATCGAGCGGTAAGAATTCCTTACCTCTGGAGTAAAAGCGACGTTTGACTCAATCTTGCCCGTCTTCACCTCCAAATCCCAATCACCACCAAGGGCAGCATTCCCCGTCAAATCATCCGACGCAGCTACATCTGCACCCGTTAGCTGACTCAACTGCTGCACAAAACCTACACCAGTTTTCCCAGCAGCCACATCGCAACCATAAAGCAAGATATCAGCATCATCTGTCAGGTAATTTCTCCACTGTTGCAACTGACTTTTATAAATATCCAAATTACCCGAATTCAGTTGCTTTGACCCCAACTGCAAACTTCCCTCACCGCCGTGGGAAACTATATGAACAGCCTTATATTTACCACCTTGCAAATTATCAGTAATTTGTGATATCCCATCTTTCATCTGGTTTAGTATCACCACTTTTGTATCTGGGTTAATCCCAGCTATCAGACTTTGGTAATCTTCAACGGTGGCATCAATAAAGATAATTTCTCTTTCTTCTTGCCAAACAGATTTTACTAAATAGTTGTTTGATTGCAGTGTCATATTTTTTTAAATCGATTTGGTTCGTAAATTTTCTATCTAACATTAAACGGCGTTGCAAAAGTATTTTTTGGTTCTAGAGCCTGGGTGTACCTGCTTTGTTTGTACAGCCATAAGCCCCTGTTCACAGGGCGTTTACCAATTTTTGCAATAGGTCTATTGTTGATGTTTGCAAATAATGACTATCATCACATTTTGAAAAATAAAAAATTGATTTTTTCCACATAAATCAAAATAAAATTAATCGCCATTATGTAATAATTATCAACTTGACAGATAAATCAGTGCCTCAGTAGTTACACTATGTTTATTCTGAAGATTTTGTGTAGCGATTTGGAATTGTTTGATTAATTTAAGCAGCGTTTTATTTATAGCAATCTTATTTGATTTGTGAAAATCCATTGGTTCAGATTACTGAATTCTTAAATAAGTCGGTAATCTTGTTGTTAACACTCTTATTTAAGACTGCTATAATAACTTAAAATCATCTAACCTTTCTTGTGAATTGCACAATTAAACTTTATGAGTTTCTTCCGTTTTTATACTGAAATAATTTAATTTTTAAAGAAAAATTTGATATTTGTAGTGGGCACTTTAGTGCCCGAAAAAGCGTTTTAACGCTGAATACCACAGTTGATTATGTGTCAATTGTGTAATATAATTTACGCGAAATCACACATATTGTAGAGACGTTTCAGACCGAACGTCTCTACGACGGTAGGTAGGTTTTTATTAGTGTTAAGAATATCTAAATGATTCCCATAGATAGCCTGTGAATAAAAATCCGTTAATTCACTCAACACAAAGCTTGTAAATAGAAGTTAACCTATAACGGTTGATATCTTGTCCGAATATACATGGATATTCAAGCATGATTCGTCACTTGTTAATCAGTTCAGCTTTTATATTTGCAAGTACAGCCACCTTTGCCACCAGAGCTGATGCTGAAGATGCTGGTGCTCGTGGTACAGTTACAGGGAACTGTACTTTTTATAACGCTGTGCCAGGAGAGTTGATTCTTAATTCTGGCGGTACTATTCTCCAGAGTGCAAATGGTGGAACACCTGCAAGTGTGTTAATAGATTGCAATGATGCTGCTACTCTTACTATTTCTACGCCTAAACAAAATATTATTGGAACTGGTACAACAAAATTTTCAGATACACAGCTAACCGCAACAGCAACTAGCACCAACCTGCCTAATATAAATGTTACTAGTTATAACGCTTCTATCGGTACTATACCAGCAGAGACTGAAGAGGGAAAAATTATAGTCAATATGAAAGCAGATAACGGAAGTAATAAAATTTCTGCTGGAAAATATAGCTTTACAGTAACTCTCACCGCATCTCCTTAGTAGTAAAAGACTAAACAAATTTTGATAGGTAGATATTTATAAAGGAAAGTAAAAGCAAAATGATTCGCCGATCGCTATTTATCTCGCTTATAATTATTACTTTTAATTTAACTCTATTCAAAAGTGCGATCGCTTCTGAACCTTTATGCACTTTCTCTCAAGCTACTCCTGGTCAGTTAGTTACGAATGGTGGTACTCTACCAAAAAAATTAATCACCTTGGCTTCTGCTGGTGGTTCTCCGACTAAAATTGATGTTACTTGTAGTCAATCTGCAAATATAAGTGTATCTGCACCAATTCAAGTTGCCGGACCAGAATTCACCCCGGTATCTGCTGTTGCTACCGTGACAATTCCCTCTGGTAGTTCTACTAAAAATGGTGATGCTCCCTTGGCTGTACCTGCGGGAACCACTCCTTTAACGATTGATTTTGCTATAGATAGAGGTCGTTCTCTGCGAGCCGGTAACTATAGCTATACTGTAAAATTTACGGTTGTGCCATAATTTAGCTTCATTTCCCGACGACTGAAGTCCCCGATTTGAGGGGCACACAAACAAAGTCGGCATACGGAGAATGGGATACAAGGGAATTGCTGACTTTTGACTCCTAATTCCCTACTCCCCCAACTCCCTTTAAGGGAATTGGGGAATAATAAAAAATACTGATACTTATCTAGTTGAGAGATTTACTTATGACTCAGAATGAAAATACTTCCCAGTCGAATCTTGATGAATCTTCACACTCAGGTACACGTTACTGGGGTAATGTCGAGGTTATAGAAGAAGGAGAAGCCTACAGAATTAGTCGGGTTGAAATCAAGCCCAGGCACAGTATTAAACCACAAATTCATTATCACCGTAATGAACATTGGGTTGTCGTCTCCGGTGTTGCCAAGGTGACTTGTGGAGATGAAGAAATATTACTGAATCGCAATGAGTCCACTTATGTGCCTTCCGCAACATTGCATCAGGTAGAAAATCCCGGACATATTCCCCTAGTTATTCTAGAAATTCAAAATGGTGAGTATTTGGGTGAAGATGATACGGAACGTCCTTACGATCTCAATTTAGTTAAGTCCGTAACTGAATAGGGCATAGGGCATAGGGTATTGGGAATTAAACAAGTTCTTTGAAAGTAATCTACGAACTCCCATAGGATTCTTTCCATCCCCCATACCCTATGCACAAATCAAAACCATCCTTCTTGTTCTAGGGTTTCAATTAACTGTAAGCCACGCGGATCGCCTACGCCTAAAAGCGAGGCTTTAGAGTCTTCCCGCACTCCTAAATCTGTATCTTCGGCAAAAGCCTGAATTAAGGCATCGATGGCTGTGGCATAAACAACGTTAGAAGGTAATTCACGGCACAACTGCCCGATCGCCCAAGCGCTGTTGCTTCGGACTGCGGCTATGGGATCTTGTACTAGGGCTTCAATTAATGGTGGTATCGCCCCGACAGATGCCTCATAACTGACTTCTGCCATCCGCGCTAAGGCAGTAGCTGCCCATAATCGGACTGCGGAAATATCGGTTCTCAAGGCGTCTGCTAAAGGCGCTAAAGAACGGCGATCGCGGCAGTTTCCTAAAGCCCAAACTACTCCTTTACGTACATAGCCATTCCAATCGCGGTTTAGTTGAGCAATTAAAGGTTCAACGGCATCTCGATTGGGATTGCGTCCAATACCATAAGCTGCACTCACCCGCACTAATGGGCAGGTATCAGTTAAAAGGCGAATTAGATGCGGGGTAGCCCTGGTGTCTTCAATGTCACAAAAAACTCTTGCCGCTAGCATCCGTTGCTGCGGTTGGGGGTTTTCCAGGAGGGCTAGCATCAAATCTGGATCAGGCTTTGCCACAACTGATTCGGCAGTTAGTGGCTCTATTTGATCTAGAGGGCTTTCTAGCTCCACCTCGGCATCGAGTAGGCTTAAGTCGTCTTCGTCATACATATTTCATTTCATTTGTAGCCGCGATCGGGATCAACAAATAACCCCCAATCCTAATAAGTTAAAGCCTGATATGTATCCGTTAAATTATACATTTTTCTATAACAAAGCCGTTAAATTTTCTTAGAATCTAGAGATTTTACCATCCATAGAGACTGGGTTTGATAACCCAATTGATTGTAAAGATTTAATGCAGGTTGATTTGACTTAAAGACTTGCAAAGCAATTTGGCGATCGCCTCTTGTGAGCGCCCAATTTTCTACATATTGCATCAAAGCTTTACCAATACCGCGTCGCCGATGTTCATTCACAACATACAGCAAAAAGATATGAGCATGGCGATCGCCCTGCACTTGATCTATCGAATTTCCCACCCAGAGACAGGCGATGGGGGAGGGGGGGAGGGGGGGAGATGGAGGAAGGGGGGGATGGGG
>NZ_JAOWRF010000178.1 GCF_025753815.1 Plectonema radiosum NIES-515
CTCCCTATCCCCCCCTCCTCCTCTGCACTCGGAGAACGCGGTTGAAGAAAATTGGGCAACAGGTGATGGTGGGCGATCGCGTTGTGGTTGAAGAACCAGATTGGTCTGGTGGACGCGGTGCGATCGCTTTTGTTTTACCCCGCAATAGTGAATTAGACCGTCCGGCGATCGCAAATGTTAACCAAATTCTTCTAGTGTTCGCTGTCGCTGATCCGCCTCTAGAACCTTATCAACTCAGTCGCTTTTTGATCAAGGCGGAATCTACAGGTGTGGATGTGGTTTTATGCTTAAATAAAGGCGATTTAGTTTCAACTCAAGAACAGTCGGAAATAAGCTCGCGTCTGCTTGGTTGGGGCTATCAAACGCTATTTATGAGCGTTAATAATAATATAAATATCGACAAGTTAGCTTATCAGTTGCAAGACAAAATCACCGTCTTGGCAGGACCTTCAGGAGTTGGTAAATCGAGTTTGATTAATACGTTGATTCCCGATGCTCACTTGCGCGTGGGTGAGGTTTCTGGTAAACTATTTCGAGGGCGTCACACTACCCGTCACGTAGAATTATTTGAATTACCATTAGGTGGGTTTTTGGCTGATACTCCCGGCTTTAATCAGCCTGATATTGACTGTAGCCCAGAAGAATTAATCCGTTATTTCCCAGAAGCAAGACAGAAATTAGCAGTTGATAGCTGTCGGTTTAATGATTGTCTGCATCGAGACGAACCTGGTTGTGTAGTTCGGGGTGAATGGGAACGTTATGAGCATTATCTGGAATTTTTAGAGCAAGCGATCGCTCGTCAAACTCAGATTAACCAACAAGCCGATCCAGAATCTACCCAAAAGTTAAAAACGAAAGGCAAAGGGCAGACTCAGTACGAACCGAAGTTAGAAAGTAAAAAATATCGCCAAAAATCCCGCAGAACTCAATTACAAGAGTTGCAGGAATTGTATAAAGATGACGAGTGATAAGTAGCTCAACCTAAATAAACTAAAAATGTAATAAATAGCATTTTATGTTTAATTTGGTTTATCTACTTATCAAGTTTGTTTAAATTTCCTGAGTTTTGAACTCCTCAGTCAAGAAATTAGCGTTGCTGAATATTAATATGAAATTCCTAATTCATCGTAGAGACGTTCCTTTCGTAACGTCTCTACAAATAACGGTTTTAATATTATAATTATTCGGAAAAATTTCCAATTCATATTTAAAATCAGTAACGCTAAGAAATTCATATCACCTATCGCCACTCACCCTGTAAAGTGAAAGCAGACCAATAATAAGGATTTTTCCAAGTTGAATTTTCCCATAGTTTCAATTGAGCCGCACGCAAAGCAACTGTAGGTGATTTCCCCTGCTTCAACATTTGTGTGTAAAATTCTTGCATCAATTCTGCCGTCCCCTCATCATTAACTTTCCAAAGAGACACGGCAACACGTTCTGCGCCTGCATACATTAATCCTCTTGTCAAGCCTACTAACCCTTCACCATTGACATCTTTGCCTAAACCAGTTTCACAAGCACTTAGTACTACTAAATCGGCTCCAAAGTCAAGATTAAAAATATCACCTAATCGCAGATAACCTTTATCAGCAGGTTTAGCTTGTTTGTCTAGAAACAGAGAAAGAACGATTCCTGATAATTCCGGGTTCTTTAGGTCAGCAATGCCGTGAGTAGCAAAATGTAAAAAGCGATATTGAGAAAGTTGCGGATTTGTTACCCAGTTGTAGTTAGCTTCAAAGCCAAAGGCTTGGAGATTATTAGAAGATGGTATGATATTTAAAATTGCGTTTGCTTCAGTTCGTGTACCTTCAAGTCTTGGCACACCACTACGATTGAGATTTCTTGTTGCTTGCTTGAGAGCCGATTGATTTAATTCATTACCGCGAAAGTCAGAGTTAGGAACGATACTTTCAGGTTTGCCAGTGATTCGCATATCGGTTGCTTCAAACACCGGATCGGCAAGAATAGCTAGAGTTTTCGGTGCGGTTTTGCGTCCTTTGAGTTCTTGTCTTTGGGTAGCGATCGCTGTAACCGAAGGCAAATTAACTATTTCATGATTGACTATCAAAGGTTGATAACTAACCTCTCCCCCAACCCCTCCCCTATGAGGGGAGGGGAGCTTATCTTGCTCCCCCTTCCCTTGCAGGGAAGGGGGTTGGGGGGTTAGGTCATTTAATGCCGCAAAAGGAATTGTTTGCAATTCCCCATCAGCCACAATCACCAAACGCTTTTTCCCCAACTTTTCAGCTACTGGTGCAAGGATAATTTTACTCAGTTTAGTTGCAGATAAAGCGGTATTTTTCAAAGCTTGAGCTTTTTTCTCTGGGGATAAATCCTGACAGCTTGGAGATACTTTTTTTTGACATTTAATTAAAGTTTCTCTAAATTCCGTAACTGCTTTCTCTATCTCTTCGCGTTTGGGGAGTTCGTAGCTGTCGATGGAATTGGGAGTTACAGCCCAAAGATAGCTGCGATCTTTGCCCAAAGAATACTCTAACAGCAGCGTGTCTTTATCAAGTTGTTGCTGAATTTGCGGTAAAGTGAGGGGTTGGGGATACTTCAGGTTGGCGTATTTCGGACTACTTTGGCGGATTTTCGTTTCCAGTTGCTTTTGTTGGCTGAGTAGTTCATCGATTTCTGTTTGGAATTTATCAGCCCTAGCTTTATAAATGGGGTTATTGATTTTATCAATATTACTAACTATCTCAATCCGCAGTTTTTCCTTAGTATTAATTAAATCTTTTAAGCGGCTTTCTTCTGCTAAGAGTTCCGGGTTTGCACCTTTGCGAATATTTGCGCGTGCTTCAGTTAATAGTTCTACGAGTCCCCTAGCGCGGGAACGTTCGCTGATGTGGAGCGCTACGGCTTTACATTTATCTTTTATTGTGATGTCTTTGTTTGTGTTTTGGTCTTTGGTTGTAAATTCACATATTTTTGATGGGTCTTTTTTGTGCAGTTCCATCAACAGGTCGATGTAGAATTTGTAGTAGCCTTGGACTGTGGCGAAGTAGGATGTACGTAAATCTTGGCTTTGGACGTTTCCGCGTATATTTTCGACGATTTTAATTGCTTCTTCGATATTAGGAAGTGCGGCTTCAAGTTTGCCTAGTTTGCGTTGATTGGTAGCGATGAAATAAAGTGTATCTGCTTCTCCTTCAATGTCTTTTAAAGTTCGCCTAATTTTTAGCGCTTCGTTCAGTGTATCTATTGCTTGTTGGTATTGCTTTTGTAAACTGTGGGTGACACTAATGTTATTTAAACTCTGAGCTTCTAATTTTGGGACAAAAATTTGTCTATACAGGGATAGAGCCTTTTGCTGGTGATTTAATGCTTCTTTATAGTTACCTTTTGTTTGATTGATAATTCCAATTAAATTTAGAGCGCTAGCTTCTGAATACTTATCTTCAAACTTTTGAGACAACGCTAATGCAGTTTCAGCATTTTTTAATGCATTGGGAAAATCCTTCTGTAACTCGTAACTTCTTGCTAAACCTCCAAGTCCAAGTCTTTCAAATTCATTATTCTCTTGTTTCCGTGACAATGAGACACTTTGATTATAAAAATTAATCGCTTCTGGGTAATCTCCCTTCGTCAGATACAATTCACTCATCGCAAAAAGAATTATAAGTTCATATTTCTTATCTTGTGCTTGTTGATATATCTGTCGTGCTTTTTTGTAAGTTCGGAGACTTAAATCGTAGTTACCCAAAAGTTTATAAGTAGATGCAATATTAGTCAATGTACGAGCTTCTAGATTGCGATTCTTTATGGAGATGGCAATTTCTAATGCTTGGCTGTAAATTTCTAAGGCTTTCTGTAAATCTCCTTGCAATCCATAAATATAAGCTTTTTCGTTAAGAGCATTAGCATGTGTTAGTTCGTATCCAATATTTTTGGATAGTTGTATCGCTTCATTAACAAATTCTAATGCTTTCTGATTATCCCCAAGAAAATTTTTGTATATATTGGCAGTCGATATCATGTTAATAGCTTCAAAGGCTGTATTACCACTTTTTTTGAAAATAACTCTTGCCTGTTGACGAATTTCTATCGATTTTTGATAATCTCCTCGTGTTTTATAAACCTCAGCAATACTTTGAATAGTTAAACCTTCAGCAACTAATAAACCTTGTTTTTGTTGAATTTCTCTGGCTTTATTTAAGTATTCAAGAGCTTTGTTGTATTCGCCTGATTTATTGTAGAGAGTACCAATATCTGTTAACGTTTCTGCTTGCGCGGGTAATAAATCTTGCCTTGTCTGCTGAATTTTTAGAGCTTGCTCATAGTATTTTAAAGCGATTTTAGGTTGACCCAGACTTGAATAGCTATCGCCTATTGTATTCAAAACTTTAGCTTGTTCTGGTAAATCTTTTAATATATCACGGTAAATTTGCAATGCTTGATTGAGTGGTTCGATAGTCTTTGGTATCTCACTTAATTCAATGTATGTATTAGCAATACCTTTTAAGACTATAGCTACAATATCAAATCTTTTTTCTGTTCGAGAAATTGACTCAGCTTGCTTTAAAAGAGTGAGAGCTTCTCGTCCTTTACCTATAAAATTGTAAGATCCAGCAATACCAATTAATGCTAATACTTCAAGCAAAGGTTGTTTCACTTCACGCGAGATATTGAGAGATTTATTGAAATATTCTATTGCTTCTAGATTTTCTGAACGAATGGCATATGCTGTGCCAATACTTTGATATATGAATGCTTCCTCTTTGCGTAATCCCAATTCCTGAAAAATTTTCAACGCTTGTTGATATTTCTCTAATGCCTGTTGATATCCTTCCTTAGTCCCTTTCTTCTCTAACTCCTGTCCTTCTTGAAATAACTTGACGCCCTCTTGATATCGCTGTTGCTTATCTGGACTCAAGGGAACTGACGAAGGAGGTACTGTCTGCTGTGCTATTTGTAACCCATAACCTCCGACACTGGCGGCTGTTGACTCGGATAGCAATAGTAGTGATAAAAATAAAGATACAGCACAAGATGTCCACATAGGAAGGATTTCCCCTATCTGTAGAGTTTTACTTTAAGTTTTCATCAATGATTATACTGACTTATGTTACTTGCAATTTAATATACTTTCGTCGAACGCAGCTTTTGAGTAAGCAAACTGGGGTTTAGCAATACTTCATCTCATAACTAATATGTTGCACTATTCTCAATTAGCGTCCAGACTCGCCCAGAGTTAAAACTCTATCTCTAATAGCTCAAGTCCACTTAAGTGGACTAAAACCTTTATCTAGTCGTCTTTAGACGACTTTAGCTATTAGCCTTAGAATTCATTCTAAGGCGGTTGTTGGGATTGGTGCAAGATGTCAGATAAAGCGATGTATGCTTTAAATTAGAGGAAATAGTTATACCTCAAGGCTTAGACCGTGGTCAAAATTACCTTAGAAGTCTCTGAAGAACTATCAGAACAACTCACACAGTTAGGCGATCGCTTACCAGAACTCCTTGCACTTAGTCTTGAGCAACCACCACTGCCAACTCGCGTATATCAATATATTCTTGATTTCCTGGTCAGCAAACCGACTTTAGAACAAATCTTAGCTTTCCATCCGACAGCAGAAATGCAACAACGAATGCAAACTTTACTACATCTAAGTAAAGTTGGAGAACTTAACCCTACAGAACAAAAAGAACTAGACGAGTATGAGCGCATTGAACATCTGATTGTCATGCTAAAAACAGGCAATCTACCGCACTTAACTACTAACCCGTGAGTGTTAGTTATATCCCTGCTGCACTGCGTCGCCTAGTTGAAGAACGAGCCAGCCGTCGTTGCGAGTATTGTTTACTTACCGAAAATGTTTCTTTCTATACTCATGAAATTGACCATGTAATTCCAGAAAAGCATGGTGGTAAAACTGATGCAGCTAATTTAGCTTTAACCTGTTGGCGTTGCAACCGTCATAAAGGAACAGACCTTGGTTCTTTCGACCCCCAAACAGAACAATTTAGTTTTCTCTTCAATCCCCGGACACAGCAATGGTCTGAACATTTTACTTGTGACGAAAGAGCAATTGTTGGCTTAACACCAGAAGGACGAACAACAGTGAAGTTACTACAGTTGAATACTGATGAACGGCTAGCAGAAAGAAAGAGATGGTAACAATTGAGGGCGATCGCCTCTTGTAATCAGACATTTTAAACAAATTCCTGGTTTGCGGGTTGTAAATTGGGTTGATTGAAACCCAAATAAACCTACCTACCCTCGTAGAGACGTTCCTTTCGTAACGTCTTTACATTGTGAGTTATTGTACGTACTGTTTGATAAAACAAGAGCGATCGCATTTGTAGATAATACTTAGCAAGTGGCGCGATCGCCCCCGATTACATTACGCTATTGAGATGCAGTCGGTTCCTTAGTCGAGGAAGGTGAAGCTTGCAAGACGCGTCCATCTAACTTGGTCGCTACATCCTTCACAGATACAGAAGGTTTATTCCCAGTCAAATATATAACCGCAGTCATTGCACCAACGCTGGTGCGACGAAAGCTGACGACATCAAAATTTACAGGCATTTCTTGAATTGTCGCATCTAAGGAAAAACCCGTAGATGACTGTGCCAAATTATTTAAATCTGGAAGCGACTTTAACTTTAACACTTTCACTTCTTGACTAGATGGTAACTTCTGCGCCAGTTTTTTTATCTGTTGCTCAAACTGTGGTTGCCGCGCTTTTTGGAGAGCAGCATCGAATTGACCTTGTTGAGCCTGATTTGATAACATACCCGTAAAGCCGATGACAACTTCCATCTTTTGCGGTTCTACAAAGGCAAAGAAGTTATTTAGCGGAAAATTATCTTTGATCAGTAACTGCTTGAAAGGTTCTATTTTAGAGGCAATTTCCGCCTTCATGCTAGGTGGAAGTTCTTGAAAGCCTGCTGGTAAGTCTTCTAGTGTCAGTGCTGTCGTCTTTGTTACGGGTTGTTCTAAAACGGGTTGCTTAATTTCACTGGGCAAAGGAGCTGCTTGGGAGAGAGAGGCTACCAAAATAGTACTAGTCAAAATAGATAAGACAAAAGCGAGTTGCTGTTTCACTCTTGATAAATTTCCTTTCTTGTGAGGGAGTGCCTTTAATTAAGATAGACGAACATTTTCGCG
Organism: Plectonema radiosum NIES-515; assembly: GCF_025753815.1. Classification (GTDB taxonomy): domain Bacteria; phylum Cyanobacteriota; class Cyanobacteriia; order Cyanobacteriales; family Nostocaceae; genus Hassallia; species Hassallia radiosum_A. Next base: position 7,121 of record NZ_JAOWRF010000178.1, read on the forward strand.
TCTGAAGCCGCATCAATGAAAAAGAAATACCAAACACTGCTACGCTCCTGATAAAGTCTTAAAATATTGTTAATTTCAGCCCAATCTCTCTACCTTCAACTTACACGTACCACACCGGAATTACTATGGCTATCGGCTACGTTGCGCTTGTACTTCATGCACACCTGCCCTTCGTTCGTCACCCTGAAAGTGACTATGTGCTGGAGGAAGAATGGCTTTATGAAGCCATTACGGAAACATACATCCCTTTACTGAAAGTATTTGAAGGATTAAAGCGAGACGGCATCGACTTCAAGATTACTATGAGTATGACACCCCCTTTGGTGTCGATGCTGCGCGATCCGCTGCTGCAAGAACGCTACGATGCACACTTAACTCAACTAGAAAAACTCATAGAACTTGAAGCAGAGCATAATGCCAACAATGGGCATATGCGCTATTTAGCCGAGCATTACGCCACCGAATTTAACGAAGCGCGTCAGGTATGGGAACGCTACAAAGGTGATTTGGTAACAGCTTTTAAGCAGTTCCAAGACTCTAACAACCTGGAAATTATAACATGCGGCGCGACTCACGGCTATTTGCCGCTGATGAAAATGTATCCGGAGGCTGTGTGGGCGCAAATTCAGGTAGCTTGCGAACACTACGAGCAAACCTTTGGACGCCGACCGCGAGGCATTTGGTTGCCGGAATGCGCGTATTATGAAGGTTTGGAGCGGATGCTGGCTGATGCGGGTTTGCGCTACTTCCTCACTGATGGACATGGGATTCTTTACGCTCGTCCACGTCCCCGCTTTGGTAGCTATGCGCCAATTTTTACCGAAACTGGTGTTGCTGTCTTTGGACGCGATCATGAATCTTCGCAGCAGGTATGGTCATCGGAGGTGGGCTATCCTGGTGCGGCTGAATACCGCGAATTTTATAAAGATTTGGGCTGGGAAGCTGAATATGAGTATATTAAGCCTTACATCATGCCCAACGGTCAGCGTAAAAATACGGGCATTAAGTATCATAAAATTACTGGAAGAGGCTTAGGGCTGTCTGACAAGGCGCTTTACGATCCACACTGGGCAAGGGAAAAAGCAGCAGAACACGCTGCAAATTTCATGTATAATCGCGAACGGCAAGCTGAAAATCTTCATAATTTAATGCAGCGTCCACCGATTATCGTTTCACCTTACGATGCGGAGTTATTTGGTCATTGGTGGTATGAGGGACCTTTGTTTATTGATTATTTGTTCCGCAAGTCATGGTATGACCAAAAAACATATCAGATGACACATTTGGCAGATTATTTGAAGGCAGAACCAAATCAACAAGTTTGTCGTCCTTCGCAGTCGAGTTGGGGTTACAAAGGATTTCACGAGTATTGGTTGAATGAGACAAATGCGTGGATTTATCCACATTTGCACAAAGCAACTGAGCGGATGATTGAGTTGGGACGATTGGAACCGGCTGATGAGTTGCAGTGGAAAGCACTTAACCAAGCAGCACGGGAATTGTTGTTAGCGCAATCTTCGGATTGGGCATTTATTATGCGGACGGGAACGATGGTACCTTATGCAGTGAGAAGGACGCGATCGCACCTGATGCGCTTTAATAAGCTGTATGAAGAAATCAAAATCGGCAAAGTTGACAGCGGTTGGTTAGAAAAAGTCGAGTTGATGGACAACATCTTCCCGGAAATTAACTATCGCGTTTATCGTCCGTTATAGTATTGCACTCTTGTTAGGATTTAAGCTCAAAAGAGTTATACCCTAAGCTTTTCACTTGAATTGAGATCCCCGACTTCGTAAAAGTTGTCGGGGATTTTGTTTCTTACTTGCTTTGGGAATACTAGAAGTAGTAATTTATCTCAGTCTGAGCAAGATAATAGACCTCTTGCATAAATATTTTTTTTCTCACGCAAAGGCGCAAAGGCGCAAAGAAGATAATGAAAATAAGGACTTTTGCAAGAGGTCTAATGAATTTTGTGAACTTAAGGAAAACGGGATTTGGTTGGGAATTTGAAACTGAAGCTGACTTAGAAGATTTTGTCTGGGCTAATTTACAGCAATTATTAGGATTAACTCCTTTGAAAAAAGGCTATAAAGAAAGCAATACTCACGTCCCTAGCTTTGATAAGGAGTAAAAACTATGTCTATGTCTTGGCAAGAATTACGCAAAGAAGCATATGACTTATCGGTGAGCGATAAATTAGCCTTAGTAGAAGCAATTATTCGATCGCTTCAAAATGAACTCAGACCCCGACCACCATTGCCAGAAGGATTAGTAAATGAGATGATTGGGCTAGCGAAAATAGATGCCCCATCGCCAATTGATGCTGAAGTTGAGGGTATGTTAGAAGAACGCTTGGAGGAAAAATACCTGAAATGAGGGTATTGTTAGACACCAACATTATGCTAGATAGCTTTTTAGAACGAGAGCCATTTGTGAGGGATGCCAAAGCTTTATTAGAAGCTATCCAAAGTCAGAGAATTGAGGGGTATGTTACCGCAACAACTTTAACCGACATTTTCTACATTAGACATCTCCAGAAAACAATGTAGAGACGCGAAATTTCGCGTCTCTACAAGGGTTTTGGGCAACGCATAGTTCATTTTTGGAGATGTCTATTGTCAGAAGACAGACACGAAGCCTTGAACGAGCTAAACGAGCAGTTTCGACAACTCTGACATTGATGCAAGTGTGTACAGTTGACGGCAGTATTTTGTCGGCAGCAATTTCATCAAGCTTACCGGATTTTGAAGATGCGGTACAGTTAGCTTGTGCAATTTCTGAAAATCTTAACGCAATTATTACCCGCGATCCGAAAGGTTTTGTTGGTGCTACTGTAGCGATTTTATCACCAAGTGAGTTTCTTTTTCGTTTGTCCTCAGACTCTTAAAAATTTAGTACTATAAGCGTAAATACTTATAATTCGCGCTATACATCCGGCTGACCACGAAAATATATTAAATTAAAAGTCCGTATATACTGATAACTTGCGCTATTCTCAATTAGTGTCCTTACCCGCCCAGAACTGAAGTTCAGGGCTAATAGCGCGAATTCCATTAAAATGGACTAAAATCCTTGCCCAGAAAGAATTTAGTCTTATGCGCGAAGAATGAGCGCTATTAGCCAGAGATTAAAATCTCTGGCGGTGGTGGGCGATAGATGATATTAGTGCAATATGTGAGTACATACGGACTTTATTTATATAGTCGCGAATTTTCATCGTCTCGATATCACCGCATGACTCAAATTGTCTGGATTGCAAGACACGCTAACCGTATCGATTTTGTAAACCCTGATTGGTTTCTCACTGCTGAACGACGTTACGATCCACCATTGTCTGATGATGGTATGGTACAAGCGCAGCAGCTAGGTAAACGACTGAAGCACGAAAAAATTAAACATATTTTCGCTTCTCCCTTTTTGCGAACAGTACAAACAGCAAACGCAGTTGCAGAAGTTCTCGATTTGCCGATTAAACTAGAAACGGGTTTGAGCGAATGGCTAAATCCAGCTTGGATGACAGAAGAACCCGTAAAACTGTCAACTCGACTGCTAGCAGAATTATTCCCCAGAATTGACATTAGCTACACTTCGCGCATTGCTGCCAACTATCCAGAAACTCACGAGCAAGTGCGATCGCGTTCTGGACAAACTGCCAGATGCTTGTCTACAGAATTCCTTCCAGAGCATATCTTACTTGTGGCACATGGTGCATCTGTATTGGGTGCGGCGATGGGTTTAGTGGGTGAAATTGCCAAAACAGAGGTGAAAGCTTCGCTGTGTTCGTTGGTGAAAGTGGTGCGCTCTGAACCTGAATGGTTGCTAGAACTAAAAGGAGATACTTCGCATTTAAGTGAGATAGAAGAGGTAATCAGGTTTAATTAAATTGGGGAATGGGGAGTGGGGACTGGAGACTGGGTAAGAAGTTTATTTTTAACTTTGCTCCGGAACTGCTCCTGTAGAGACGCGAAATTTCGCGTCTCTACAACTAGACGTGAAATTTCGCGTCTCTACAACTAGACGTGAAATTTTATGTCTCTACAACTAGACGTGAAATTTCGCGTCTCTACAACTAGACGTGAAATTTCGCGTCTCTACAACTAGACGTGAAATTTCGCGTCTCTACAACTAGACGTGAAATTTTATGTCTCTACAACTAGACGCGAAATTTTATGTCTCTACAACTAGACGTGAAATTTTATGTCTCTACAACTAGACGTGAAATTTTATGTCTCTACAACTAGACGCGAAATTTTATGTCTCTACAACTAGACGCGAAATTTTATGTCTCTACAACTAGACGTGAAATTTTATGTCTCTACAACTAGACGCGAAATTTTATGTCTCTACAACTAGACGTGAAATTTTATGTCTCTACAACTAGACGTGAAATTTTATGTCTCTACAACTCCTAACCCATAATTATCAAGAAATCTAAAATCGCTATGACATTATTATTAGCTGGGGACATCGGTGGGACAAAAACGATTTTGCGACTGGTGGAAGTATCGGACTCATCAGAGTTGCATACTGTTTCTGAGGAACGTTACCCCAGTGGTGATTTTCCTGATTTGGTACCGATGGTAAAGCAGTTTTTGGCTTCATCGAATACATCGACACCAGAAAAGGCTTGTTTTGCGATCGCAGGTCCTGTGGTCAACAATACTGCCAAGTTGACTAATTTAGCTTGGTTCTTGGATATTCAACGTTTACAACAAGAACTAGATATTGCCCATATTTCTCTAATTAATGATTTTGCGGCGGTTGGTTATGGCATTCTGGGTTTAAATAAACAAGACTTGCACACCTTGCAAGTTGGCAAGTTTCAACCGACGTCACCGATTGCAATTATTGGTGCCGGTACCGGTTTAGGGCAAGGATTTTTAATGAAGCAGCAAGACAAATATCAAGTCTTTCCTTCAGAAGGTGGACATGTTGATTTTGCTCCTCGTACTGAGTTAGAGTTTCAACTTTTGAAACACTTGCTGATTAAACACGATATCCAGCGGGTTTCTGTGGAGAGGGTAGTTTCTGGGCTAGGTATTGTAGCAATTTATCAATTTTTGCGCGATCGCAAAATAGACCGCGAATCACCAGAAATTGCCGAAATTGTTAGAACTTGGGAACAACAGGCAGGACAGCAAGAGAAAAGTGTCGATCCGGGGGCAGCGATTGGGAATGCGGCATTACAAGCAAGCGATCGCTTGTCGGAACAAACTATGCAAATATTTGTGGAAGCTTATGGCGCAGAAGCTGGTAATCTTGCTCTCAAACTCCTACCATACGGCGGTTTATACGTTGCTGGTGGCATTGCTACCAAAATTCTCCCTTTACTTCAAGAAGGGAGGTTCATGTTGAATTTCACCCAAAAAGGCAGGATGCGAAGCCTCCTCGAAGATATACCGGTGCATATTGTTCTGAATCAACATGTGGGATTAATCGGTGCTGCTTTGCACGCTGCTAGGTTATAACTGACTCTCGTAAGAGTGGCGATCGCCACTGGCTCCATCCGAGATAAAAACAATGCACTAAACAGCGGCGCTGTTCGTCACAAGAAACTCGCCTGTGCCAGTTGCGTAAGTCCTGCAAGGAAAACTCGGTCAAACCTGGTTTGTTTGGGGACAGTTATCAAAAATTTATAACGATAAAGAAATTCAAGCGATCGCTACTTAGAAGAATTCATCGGCAATACCCAAAAATCAAAACCCTCTGACTTACTAAATCGAAATCTTTGGCTTGAGTTTGGGCATAGGGTTGATTTTTGCCGCGCTAACGTATATATTGCTTCGCAGCCGTCGTCGCTAAATACCTCTGTTTCTTGGCGTCCTCGGTGCCTTCTCTACGAGACGCGAAGCGCGAAGGCGGTTCGATATTATAATTATGTCAATTCAACGCACAATTCAAAGTATATATACTGATGGCGCTTGCACCGGCAACCCAGGTCCTGGTGGTTGGGGTGTAGTCGTCTATTTTACCGACGGCTCAATTTACGAAATGGGCGATCGCTCTCCCCATACCACCAATAATAAAATGGAAATGCAAGCAGCGATCGCAGCCCTACAATTCCTAGAAGAATCTGGGCAAAAAGAACCCGTCCCCCTTTATACCGATAGCGAATATTTAATCAACTGCGTTACCAAGTGGGTGAAAGGTTGGAAAAAGAAAGGCTGGAAAAAAGCCGATGGCAACCCCGTCCAAAATCAAGACCTTTTGGAACAACTAGATGAACTCAACAGTCGCAAAGTTAAATGGGAACACGTCCGGGGTCACTCTGGTAACATAGGTAACGAACGGTGCGATGTAATTGCTCGCGCTTACGCTACTGGCAAAACCCCATCCCTCAAACAACTCGCTGACACTAATTCTCACCAATCCTTAACGCAAACAACCGAGATAAATGTAGCAAAAGTATCTGACTGTTATACAAACTCGACAATAATTAACAAAAGCAAACCAGAAATCAGTATTGCAACAGATACAACAATTATGGAGCCATCTACATCAACAACAATCGAAGAAAAACCACCAGAGATGAGGGTGGGGCATCTCCGCAACTTGGTCGAAACTCTACACATCGCTGACGAGCTAGCCACAAAAGGCTACTTAATCACCAGTTCCGAACTAGCAGATTTAATGGATGTCCATGCCAGCGCTGTCACCAGTCGCGGAGATCAATGGCGCTGGCGTAACTGGATTGTCTCACGGGTACGACGAGAAGGTAATCAAATTCTCTGGGAACTAGAAAGAGGCGATCGCCTAGGGAGCGAAAGTGAGGAGTTATGAGTGAGGAGTTATGAGTTATGAGTTATGAGTGAGGAGTTATGAGTTATGAGTTATGAGTGAGGAGTTATGAGTTAGGAGTTATGAGTGAGGAGTTATGAGTGAGGAGTTATGAGTTATGAGTTATGAGTGAGGAGTTATGAGTGAGGAGTTATGAGTTAGGAGTTAGGAGTTATGAGTGAGGAGTGAGGAGTGAAGAAGTTGTTCTATTTTCTATCTTCTTTCTCATAACTCATAACTCATAACTCCTCACTCCTAACTATACTTCCGTCCCCTCCACTCGCGGGGAGTGCGAAATGCAGATAAGAAAATTCGCAGCACTGCTAGGGGATCGGCAAAAGGAGAAAACCAGAACAACCAGCCACCATTAGCAGTTTTGCGATCGTAAGAAGGTGCGATCGCTAACAATAAAGCAAAGCGAATCACCAGCAGAAATACATTCAAACCCAGTAGGAGGAGGGGGGGAGTGGGGTAGGGGGGGAGGGGGAGAGGGGGGGAGAGAAAGAGGTCAGTTAGGACGATTGGTAGAGGTAAAGCTTGGACTGCAAAAAGTAGCCATAAATCCCCCCACAACTGAGCGCGGGAAGATGCATCTTTCAAATCAAGACTTCTCCCCCATTCCTTCCACGTCTGGAGCGCTCCCTCATACATCCGCACCTTTAGCACCTTCGCACCATCCAGAAAGCCCACCTTAAAGCCTTGAGCGGCGATATTACGAGCTAAAGTAACATCATCACAAAAAGAACCTCCAGCACTGCTGTAGCCATCCACAGCGGCTAAAACTCGGCGACGACATAAAAAGCATTGTCCATTCGCCATCACCCGTTCTGGCTGCTTAGTATTCACACCAGCCGGATCAAAGCGGTAAAGCAAAGTCATCAACAAAGCCGGTTGTAACCAGCATTCCCCTGGATATTTCAGGATGAACTGAGGAGACAGAGAAACCAAGTCATATTTTTCGGCTTCTGCTGTCTTCACCAAACCAGCAATCAGACCGGGATCGGGCTGAGTATCAGCATCCATCCCCAGAAACCACTCACTAGCCTCTGAACTATGCAAAAAACCATTATGCAACGCCCAAGGACGTCCCACCCAACCAGGGGGTAAAGGATCATCCGTCATCAGGCGAAAACGGGGATCTTGCTGAATAGCCAATTTTACCAAGTCGGGAGTGCCATCTTGGGAGTTACTGTCTACAACAATAATTTCCCGAAGTTCGTAGCTTTGTCGGCTTAAACATTCCAACAAAGGGCTAATGCGAAGAGCTTCATTCAGGGTGGGGACGACAACGCTGACACTACCTAAAAGCTGTGGTGTTGGTTCTTGTGGTTCAATCGGGGGATGGCGCCCCGGTCCTTTCAGCAGACGCGAGAGAAAAATCGCGGTTGCCGGTACTTGGATAAGTAGCAAAAATAGCGTTAAATAATTCAAAATTCTCTCAGTGAAGAATCGGGGATGGGGAGATGGGGAGATGGGGG
>NZ_JAOWRF010000011.1 GCF_025753815.1 Plectonema radiosum NIES-515
TGTGAAAAGGGAGAGGGGGGGGGGGGGGGGGGGGGGGGGGGTGGGGGGAAAAGGGGGACTCCTTGGAGAATAATTCTTCTTTCCCCCACTCCTCACTCCCCACTCCCCACTCCCCACTCCCTAATCCAAGCGTCCCTACTCCCTAATCCCTATAAAAATGAGGCGAGGCGCTGGTAGGCTTGATCTATGAAGCGCTTGCCTCGCAAAAACCCTGTGTTGGCACCTGGACATATATACTGAAGAGTTTCTGGTGTAAAGCGTTCTAACAAAAACCTAACACTTTTAATTTGTCGATTCCAGTGAAACGTTTTGGCTGTCCGTAATGGGACTGCATCACCCTGCTGGTTGGGGACTAAATGGCGTCCAGAAAATAGTACGCCTCCAAGCTCACTGTAATATAGGCAAGAGGAACCGGGAGAATGTCCTGGTGTCCAAATCACTTGTGCTGTATTATTCAGAGTGTATTCGTGAGCGAAGGTAGTGACGGTTAATCTGGGTAGTAGATAAGCTTCTTGCTCTTGAATGAGAATTTCACAGTTGAAGGTTTGCTGAAATTCTGCTGCTTTGCCGATCGCACCCCGATGAGTGATAAATAAATAACGCACACCAGAGTGCGATCGCAAAAAATCCTGATTTGTTTGGTCTAGGGCAGGGCAATCTATCAAGATATTACTTTCATTTCCTACAATAAAGTAAGAAGTTCCCCCTAATGTGTCCCGATTTGGTGGAAAGGCAAAAATGTTGTTTGGCAAGAAGTTCGATTTGAGGGTTTCTTCAATGGAAACTTCCGAGGAAAACACAGCCTGTGGCGGCTTAACTGTATGATTTGGCTGTTGAGGTATGGGGCACATGAGCAAAAAAACCGCAGTAGTGAAAATGGTTACAGTCTTGAAATTCTTAATAATTGAGACTTAAGAGTCGATCGGCACTTGAAGATTGTTAGGGTGAAAAATTGGGTTTGAGGTCTGCACTCTGTTGTAAGTGCTGTGGTGCTAAGACGCTTTGGTGGGAAATTGTTCTCAAAATATCTGAAGATAAAATGACATTTTGGTTTCTCCTTTTACTGGGATTATTTACTTATCTAATGGTGCAGCGCAGTGTCGCTAATATCACCAATACACCAGTGTGGGTGTTGTGGTTGGTGTTAATGACACCAGCATTGCTGTTAACTGGGTGGACGCTGATGTATGGAGCGAAACAAACTCCCCCACCATCGCTAATCGTTTGGCCCTCAGTTATCTGCCTTCTGTTATACTGGCTGTTGTTTCAATGGGGGCGCCAAGCACCAAAAAACACACAAACCGAACCCCAAACCTCAGAATTACAATCGGCTACTCATCCTACCGCAGAACCAGTGACAGTGCGTCCTATTGAGCCAAGAGAAGAAACCCAGTTGCGAAATTGTTTTCCCTGGTCTGTATACTACATCCAAAATATTGAGTATCGACCACAAGCAGTGATTTGCCGGGGACAGCTACGATCCTCACCGACAGAAGCATATCAAAAAATTAAGGCAAATATTGAAGCACAATTTGGCGATCGCTTTCTGGTAATATTTCAAGAAGGTTTTAATGGGAAACCTTTCTTTATTCTCACTCCCAACACCCAAGCAGCCAAAGCTGATACACGCAAACCAGAACAACTGACACGACCAGGATTAGCGCTTTTACTGCTGCTTGGTACTTTGGTCACTACTACCTTCGTGGGAGTAAAAATGGCTGGTGTCGATTTATCGACATTGCAATCTAACCCAGTTAATCTGTTAAAAGGATTGCCTTATGCTTTAGCGTTAATGACCATTTTGGGCATTCATGAACTTGGTCATTATTTAACAGCTCGATTCTACAAAATTCGCTCGACACTGCCATACTTTATCCCGATGCCGTTTTTCTTGGGAACCTTCGGTGCATTTATTCAAATGCGTAGTCCGATACCCAATCGCAAAGCTTTATTTGACATTAGCATTGCTGGACCACTTGCAGGCTTGATGGCAACTTTGCCTTTACTAATATGGGGTTTAGCTCATTCTGACGTAGTTGATTTAAGTGAAAAAAACGGATTGTTAAATATTGATGCTCTCAATCCTAAATATTCTATTTTACTGGGGTTGCTGTCGAAATTAGCGCTATCGAGTCAGTTAACGTCACAATCAGCGATTCATTTGCATCCAGTAGCGATCGCAGGTTCTCTCGGACTAATTGTCACAGCGTTGAATTTGATGCCAGTAGGACAACTGGATGGAGGTCACATTGTCCATGCGATGTTTGGGCAAAGAACAGCGATCGTAATTGGTCAAGTTGCTCGCTTATTGCTGCTACTACTTTCTTTAATACAGTCGGAATTTTTCTTATGGGCAATTATCTTATTATTCATACCGCTAATTGATGAACCTGCTTTGAACGATGTCACAGAACTCGATAACAAACGTGACATTTGGGGGTTAGCAGCAATGGCTTTGTTGGTGCTGATTATACTGCCACTACCCCAGGCGATCGCCCGCTTGTTGCAAATATAAACAGCACAAGGAAAAAAATGAAAGCTGAAAAAGAAGACTAGGTAGTACGGATTAGGAAGATATGTATTGGTATTCAAACCCCAACGAATTCTTGCTCATAATTTCTTTTCCAGTCCACTTTTCAACTATTAGATAAAATATGATGATGTTTCATAAGTCTTTTTGCAATTAAAAAAATGCGGAAAAGACTATGAATATTGAAATATTCTTACTGAGTGATTAACTATGGAAATGGTGCCACTAATTGTTTCGGCAATATCAACAATATCAATAGCAGTAATTGCCGTATTGGTTCTGCAACTTAAAAAGAGCTTAAATGCTACGATAACAGAGCAAGAAAAATTACTGAAATTCGTAGAAGCGGCTAATGAGTTAAATAAAGAGCAATATCAGATAACTGCTGAAGCTCGAAAAAAGCAGATTGAATCTTTTGAAAATGTCAAAAATCAGTTTGCAAGTATAATTGAAGGAAGTTCGGATCTGGAAAATCGTCTCGTTGAGGTACTAGAAGTAAACAATAATTCTACCGAAAGCCTTAGCAATCTAGTGCAGAATAACGCAGAAGTGCAACTAGCAAACTTGCAAGCGCTAGCTAATCATTTAGAGATAATTACACCTGTATCATCCCGGGTTGAAAGTCTAATTAAAGAAAATTTAAATCTAGAAAATCGGCTACGAGAAACAATTGGCAATTTACTACAAAGCAATCTAGAGATGCTTCCAGAAAAGTTGCAATCACTAGGAGATAAACTTGAAACTTTTTCATCTGTACAAACCCAAGTTGAAACTTTAATTACAGCTAACGCAAATCTAGAAAATCGCTTAAGTAAGTTACTAGAAGCAGACAATAATCAGAGTGAAAGTCTTGCTGATTTGGTGCAAGATAAAAATATACAGCTAGAAAAGTTAGAAACCTTAGACAAGAAACTTGATACATTTACAACGATGCACAATCAAGTTGAAAGTCTGATTCAAGGAACTTCAAATTTAGAAAGTCACTTGAAAGCAAGCATTGCTGACTTAGTCCAGGGGAACACAGAGGTACAACTAGAGAAGTTACAAACCCTAGAGAAGAAACTTGATACATTTACAACGATGCACAATCAAGTTGAAAGTCTGATTCAAGGAACTTCAAATCTCGAAAATTATCTCAAAGCAAGCATCCCTGACTTAGTGAAGGGTAAGACAGATATACAGCTAGAAAAGTTAGAAACCTTAGAAAATAAACTACAGGGATTTGAAACTGTCAAAACTCAGCTTGAAAATTTAGTTCAAGTAATCTCAAATCTCGAAAATCGCTTCACACATTCGCAGGAAGCTAACAGACCAAAAAGCAAAGGATTTAAAAAGACCACGCTAGGAATTGATTAAAGAAGTGAATTCGTAGTGAGCGGTTTACCGCTCATATCAAAAATTTTAAGGGCTTCAGCCCTTACTACATAAGAAGAGGTGCAATTTTTCCCTAAACCCCCAAAAACAGGGGGTTAGGCAACAAAACTAACTCAGTGTTGAGTTAGCAGCTTCAGATACTTTTGCGACTGGTGGAGTACCACCCATACGAATCTCAGAAGTGAAAGAAGCCATACTGAAACCACCAAAACGCTTCAGGACACTTACCCGCATCCGTAAATTGGGACTAGCAAACCACAGACGCTCTTCAGACCACATGGTTTCGTATTCTGTAATTAGTGTCAATGCGTCATCACTGCCCATTTTATAGCTGCCTGCGACTGGAGCTTTCTCCGCATAGCCCATTTCCCGCAGCAACTTACCTTCATTGGGATTATCTTCATTGGGGATAGTAGCCAACACTGTAGAACCAGTGTGTTTTTCTTCATCCCATTCCATTGTCCCATTCCAGGTAACTCTGGCGCCACAGGAAGCAAGTTTTGGGTCAATTTCATACTGTTGACACAATTTCGCTACTTCTGGATGATCTGCTGCAAGGGTCTCAATTACAATATCTGATTTGCCATCTTCAGATTGCTTGAAAGCCAGGTGGTGACTGGTACGATGAGAAAACCATTTACCAGCACTCAATTCAAAAAATTCTTCAATATTCATAAATGAAATGACCTTTCATCAAAATACAAAAAAACCCACTTATTAAAAAATAGCAGGAGGTGTTGATTAAAAGGGGAGTGGGGAGTGGGGAGTTAGGAGTGGGGAGTGGGGAGTTAGGAGTTGGGATTAGGAGTTAGGAGTTAGGTAGAGACGTTCCGCACCGAACGTGTGTACTAAAGTAGAGTGTGGTAAATTTCCTACTCTGCTAACCCTACCCAAAGCAAGCAAGTTGAATGCTGATTATATCAACTTGCTTGTTCAAGCCGCTTGAGGGAAATTCTTGCGGCTTCGCAAACATGAGAATGGTTGTCTTTTTCTAAGTATTTCAAAGCGGAAATCGTCTTGGCACTGGGAAGATTACCTAATGCTTCTGCGAGACGCTGACGCACTAACCAATCTTCTGATTGGACAAAGCGGAGGATATGATCTACTGATTCAATGTCTTTAATTTCTCCCAATGCAGCGATCGCAGCTTGTTGTATTACTACTTCTTCGCTATTCAAAGCTTGAATTAGTACATCATGAGCACGGGGGTCTTTAATATTACCTAAGGAAACCGCTGCACTAAACCGTACTAACCAATCGGTATCTTCGTAAAATGCTCGTGAAAGCGGTTCAAATGCTCTAATATCACCTAAATATCCTAACGCACCAGCAGCATCAGCACGAATGCCATAATCTGGGTCAGATTCGAGGATTTTTACCAAAATAGAGTAGCATTCTTCTGTCGGTTTAACTCCCAAGGCAAATACTGCCATTGAACGCAGTTGGAGAGATTCGTCATCTAACACTTTTTTAATTAAAGGTACTGCCTCTTCATTGGATACATGACGCAAATTGGCAAGTGCTACCATGCGATCGCGCAAATTATCACTTTCTAACTGACTGGAAATTTCTTGTATGCTTAGATTTGTCATCTATTTTAAGTTTCTTTACTTATCTTTACTTTATAAGTAACATTTCTTCTCTATCAATGCATAAGTTAGATGGTAGGTTTATCCGTACCTGTTGGTAAATATATAGTAGACATCTCCAGAAATTAATGATGCGTTATCTGAACCCCAAGAGACGTAGCAGTGCTACGTCTCTACATTCATTTTGGGAGATGTCTAGTTGTAGAGACTTCGTATTTCGCGTCTCTACTTTGATGGGTGCAGTTTCAATTTTCATATTTATTTTTTGACAACGCTAAATCGTCCTAAATGTTCTTCTCCCTGACGATCGCGTATCGAATTCGTTACTGGTATCAAAGAATGAATTTGAAAATATGTCTGAAAGTAGTGGCAAATCTCCTCTGGAGTCATACCAAAGGGTGGTCCACCAGGTCGATTGTGGGTGAAAAATAAGCCAATTAGTTGTCCTTGGGGCTTTAAAATTGATTTTGCAAGTTGCACGTAAGCTTGACGCTGTGTTGGAGCTATCGCACAAAAGCAGGTGTGTTCTAGTACGTAATCGAAATAATTTTCATACTCTGCTAAATCAAAGATGTCTCGCTGTAGGAATTTAGCGGAACTTTGAGAAGCTTCAGCTAAAGCGATCGCTTCAGTAATTGCGGATTCTGCAAAGTCAAATCCGATAACTTCAAATTTATGTGCGGCAAATAGCAAAGCGTCATAACCTCTACCACAGCCTAACACGGCAACTCGACCAGGAGCAGGTGCTGTTGTGGATTGTAATAGACTGACAAAGGGTGGTGCAGCTTGTTTTATATCCCAGCGATCGCTCTTCTCTTGATACCGCTGTTCCCAATATTCGGGATTGGTAACGGATGAATTAGTCATAAATTATTACTATACCCCGACGATTAAAATCGCGGCTATACGAACAAAGTCCGCCTACGCGGACTAAATAACTAACGTGCTTTTATAAGTTGCCCACTCCCTACTCCCCACTCCCCACTCCTTCTTTACGTTGTTTGAGTTTAAGCAAAATTTCTGCGTGTACTTCGCGGGTAAGTGGGTAAAAGTAAGCTAAAATCAAGCCACAAATTAAGGCGATCGCTGGTATGGGACCAATGGAAAAGCGAATAACGTCTAATACTGAGTTTGGTTGGATTGGGATGGCAATTTCGGTTGTGGGTTTAATATATCCTGCTGTTCCCAGTCTTTGTAAAATGACGTTAATGGCAATTCCTAAACAGATTTTTTGTACAAATACGATGAAACTATAAAAAATGCCTTCCCGTCGCTGTCCTGTATTTAATTCATCGAGTTCAATTACATCAGGTAACATCGACCAAGGAACAAGATAAGCTGTAGATACTCCAAAACCTGCCATGACTGCTAAAACGTACATCAAGGCAATTTGACCGGGTTGTACGAAAAAGAGTCCTGTTTGAGCGATAAGCCACAAACTCATTCCCATGAAGTATACAACTTGTTTGCCGTAGCGCCGACTGACAGCATTCCAAACAAATAGCATAGCCATAGCAGTTCCTTGCACTGCCAAAAGTACTAAACTAATGTGCCATTGGGGAAGACGCATCCAACTGGTGACGTAATAGGGTATAATACCGGCAGTTAGTTGTACAGCTAACCAAGAACATAAATAAATACCGACTACGAATAAGAAAGGACGATTTGTAAAAGCAATTTTCAGTTGCTGGAATAAGGGCAGAGAAACACCTTGCTCAGTTTCTGGATGTAGTTTAGCGACAGCTTGAGCGCGTTTTTTGGTTCCCCAAACACACCAGTATACGGGCAAAACTGAGATAATTGCACAGATTGCTCCTAGTAAAAGATACTGTTGACGGCGATCGCTTGGAAGTAGTAAAGAAATAACTAAACCGATAATTAAAGCAAGAATACTACCACCAATGGAAAAGGAAAAGCGAAAACTATTTAGACTAGTGCGTTCGTCGTAGTCTTGGGTTAGTTCTGCGGTGAGGGCGGTATATGGTAAATTAACAATTGTATAAAAGGCATTAAATAAAATTGAAATGGCAGTGTAATACCAAAATAAACCCCACTGATTGGCATTTTCGTTATTACTAAAGTGTGGTACAATCCACTGCAAAAAGAAGAAAATCCCAAAGGGAATTGCTCCCCAAATCATCCAAGGATAACGTCTTCCCTGCTTGCTTTGAGTGCGATCGCTCAAAACTCCCACCATCGGATCGTTGACAGCATCCCACACTTTGCCGACTAGCTGAGTTTGTCCGGCTAAAGTGGGACTTAAGCCAGCTACATCCGTTAAAAAAGGCGATAAATAAGAAATGCCAATCATTGCTGCGATCGCTGTCCCCAAATCCCCGGCACCAAAAGCAAGTTTAGTACTTACGTCTAGCTTTTCGGTTTCCCCAGGTTGAGAGTAGGCATCAGCGTCAGAATCATTCATAATATGTTGCGCTCATATTACAGCAGTTTTCAGGTAATTAAACTATACCCTGACCTCTCTCCAAACCTCTCTCCTGCAAGGAGAGAGGCAATGAACATTCTCCCCTTCCCTTCTCCAAACCTCTCTCCTGCAAGGAGAGAGGCAATGAACATTCTCCCCTTCCCTCGTAGGGAAGGGGGTGGGGGTTAGGTCTCATTACCTAAAAATCGCTGTAAAATAAAAAGTTTGCTATCCGTGTTTTAGCTCTAAATTATATTGTTTATGCCAGACCTTTACGTTTCTTGGTCAGATTATCACCAGAAAATTGAACAACTGGCTGCTCAAATTTATCAATCTGGTTGGGAATTTAACCAAATTATCTGCCTTGCTAGAGGTGGACTGCGCGTAGGAGATATAATTTCTCGTATATACAACCAGCCATTAGCGATTTTAGCCACATCATCTTACAGTGGTTCTGGCAAGCAAGAAAGAGGCAATTTAATCTTCTCCCGTCACATGACCATGACTACTGAAGAGTTAGGTTCGCGAATTCTCTTAGTCGATGATTTGGTAGATTCAGGTGTTACCCTGCAAGAGACAATTCCTTGGTTAAAGGAAAATGATGAATTCCCCATTGAGGAAATTCGCACAGCTGTACTTTGGTATAAAGCGTGTTCTGCGATCGTTCCCGATTACTACGTTGATTATTTACCGGATAATCCTTGGATTCATCAACCCTTTGAGCATTACGAACAGATGAAGCCGGCGGATTTGGTGCAAAAGGTTAAAGGTAGAGACGTTCCAGCGGAACGTCTCTAGGGGGAGTTAAGAGTTATGGAGTGCGATCGCTTAATCGAAAAACGATTTGCCCCGACTTAATTAATACAGTTTTGCGTAAAAGCGTAGCGTTTTTAAATGCATCGGGTCACAATGCGATTGCAGATCGCCCTCTTGCCTTAACACCAAGCGTATTGAGTCCTAACGCACCCTACCAGAATTTTACATCTTGCAGTTACCCGACACCCACCCTGAAATAAATTTCGGGCTAATAGCTAAAGTGCGTTAAAACGCACTGAAATTAACATGACTTACGCAACTGGCACATTTATATTCAAACTGTCAGATTAAAATAATTTAGCTCTAACGTTTATAAATCAATGGTTACAAGTTTTAAGCCAAATTTAAATATATGTGCCAGTTGACATCATTTTGTGACGCTTGCGTAAGTCCTGATTAAGACAAATTAACCAATTTAAAAAAACAATTGTAGGGGTGCGGAAACCCCGCCATTTATCAAAATTCATGTATCGCAATCATTAATTGAATCAGTATTACAGGGTGATTTCATTTCAGTCCACAAAGCGTGGACTTCAGCTATTAGCCTGGGAATTAATTCCCAGGTGGGTTAGAACGCTAATTGAGAATAATGCAAAACAATCAAGTCAAAGGAGAGAACTGGGAAATCTAAATATTTTTAAATTATTTACCGAGATATTTCATAAATTCGGTATTATTTGTCTCACACCCCCAACCCAGCCAGGAAGCACAAATACGTGTCTAGATTCTCCCGGCAAAAAGCCAAAACCCAAGGTTGCATCAAATTCGTTTCCTGGTCAATTACAGCAGCACTGGCATTAGGGCTGCTAGTCAGCATACCAAAAGAGGTGACAGGACAATCTCAGCCACCATCCTCAGCACAACAGTCAGCAGACTTAGAATTAGAAGAAGCCAAGCGACTGGTTCAACAAATCAATCAGTTGCAGAACGAAGGTAAATACAGTCAAGCCATCCCTATAGCCGAACGTTTACTGGCACTTTTTGAGAAAGTATGGGGCAAAGACGATCTCTTAGTCGCTGCTCCCCTCAATACGCTGGCAAACCTGCATCAATTACAGGGAAATTATGAAAAAGCTGAATCTCTGTATCTTCGCTCACTAGCAATTAGAAAGAAAGCATTAGGGGATGTTCATCCTGATGTTGCACAAACCCTCAGTAATTTGGCACAATTATACCGAAGACAGGGGAACTATGAAAAAGCTGAATCTCTGTATCTACAAGCATTAGCAATTCATGAGAAAGTACTAGGCAAAGAACATCAAAATGTTGCCACTGACCTTAACGGTTTAGCAGGATTGTACAGGGAACAGGGTAACTATGAAAAAGCCGAACCTCTGTATCTTCGTTCACTGGCAATTTATGAGAAAGTACTGGGTAAAGAACATCCAGATGTCGCTACTACCCTCAACGGTTTAGCAGTACTGTACGAAGCACAGGGAAGCTATCAAAAAGCCGAACCTCTGTATTTGCGCTCTTTATCAATTCAAGAGAAAGTATTAGGCAAAGAACATCCAGATGTCGCTACTACCCTCAACAATTTGGCAGCACTGTACCGAGTAGAGGGTAGTTATCAAAAAGCTGAAATTTTGTATCTGCGCTCTCTAGCAATTTTGGAGAAAGTACTAGGCAAAGACCATCTCAATGTCGCCAATAGCCTCAACAATTTAGGAGAACTATATCAAGTAGAGAAAAACTATCAAAAAGCAGAACCTCTATTTCTGCGCTCTCTAGCAATTAGAGAGAAAGCACTAGGCACAGAACATCCATCGGTCGCTTCTAGCCTGAACAATTTAGCACAACTATACCGAATACAGGGGAGCTATGAAAAAGCGGAACCTCTGTTTCTGCGCTCTCTGGCAATTTTAGAGAAAGCATTGGGCAAAGAACATCCGCATGTCGCTTTTAGCCTGAACAATTTGGCAAGAATTTATCAAGTACAAGAAAACTATCAAAAAGCTGAATCTTTGTATCTGCGCTCTCTAGCAATTAGAGAGAAACTACTGGGCAAAGAACATCCATCGGTCGCTAATATCCTCAACAATTTATCAGCATTGTACCAGGCGCAAGGTGATATCACTCGCAGCATTGATTTCTTCCGTCGTGAGTTAGCAATTGGAGAACACAATCTAAATCTCATTTTTGCCGTTGGCTCAGAGCAAAGAAAACAAGACTACGCCAGAACTTTTACAGCGAGAACCAATCGTATCATTTCCTTATCGCTTCAACAAGCTGGCAAAAACCCCACAGTCGCAAGGTTAGCACTCACCACAGTACTACGTCGCAAAGGGATTGTACTAGACGCCGTTACAGACAACATACAAACACTTCGCAGTCAACTATCTTCTCAGCCAGAAACACAAAAATTATTTGATGATTGGCTGAACGTCAATCAGCAGCTATCAGCACTAGCATATAGAGGACAGGGAAACCAAAGTCCAACTGAATATCAAACTCAATTTCAGCAACTGGAAGCAGAAAAAGAACGCTTAGAAGAAGCTATCAGCACCAAAAGCGCAGAATTCCGCACTGTCACACAACCAGTAGAATTAGCAGCCATCCAAACTCAGATACCCAAAGATGCAGCTTTAGTGGAAATCGTGCTGTATTACCCATTTAATCCCAAGGCTAAATCGGATGCTCAAACATGGGGTAAACCGCGTTATGCTGCTGCGGTGCTGCGTTCATCAGGTGAACCAAAGTGGGTTGATTTGGGTGATGCTGCAACTATTGATAAGTCTGTTGCTGATTTGCGAAAAGTGTTAGCAAAAGATCCTAACAAAGGTGTCAATGTTGCTCCTACTGTTGTAAACAAGCCTACCCAATCACTTGAGCAACTCGCTCGCAAATTAGATCAGCAAGTTATGGCTCCCATTCGTCCACTGTTAGGCGATGCACGTCATTTGCTATTATCACCAGATGGACAATTAACACTAATTCCTTTTGAAGCGCTGAAAGACGAGCAAAATAAATATTTAATTGAACGTTACGCTTTTTCTTATCTTACCAGCGGGCGGGATTTATTACGCTTTCAATTACCATCTCAAAGCCGTTCTAATCCCGTAGTATTTGCAAATATTGATTACGACCAACAAGAAATAGCTACAGCATCTGCTATGCGTGGTTCAGAAAATCGACGTTCTGCTGATTTAGCTTCCTTGCAATTTGGCTCACTTGATAACACTTTAGAAGAAGCAAATAAAATTAAAGGGATTTTTCCTGATACAAAAATCATTTCTGGTAAGCAAGCAACGGAAGCTGTTATAAAACAACTTCAAGCTCCGAGTATATTACATTTAGCGACTCACGGTTTCTTTTTTGCCGACCAACAAGATAATATGGAGACGCGAAATAATGTTGTAGAGACGCGAAATTTCGCGTCTCTACGTCTCGAAAATCCCTTGTTGCGTTCGGGTTTAGCTTTAGCGGGTATTAACAATCGCACCAAAGCTTTATCAAATACTAACGACGGTGTTCTCACAGCTTTGGAAGTTGCAGGTTTAAATTTACGGGGAACGCAGTTAGTAGTACTTTCCGCTTGTGAAACTGGATTGGGTGATATCAAAGTCGGAGATGGACTTTATGGTTTGCGTCGTGCTTTGGTAATTGCCGGTTCTCAAAGTCAAGTCTTAAGTTTGTGGTTAGTAGACGATGCTGGGACGAAGGATTTGATGGTGAAGTATTACCAGAATTTGAAACTTGGTAAGGGGAGACATGAAGCTTTGCGAGAAGCGCAAATGGAGTTGTTGAAAACACCCGGATATGAGCATCCTTATTATTGGGCAAGTTTTGTTCCTTCCGGTGATTGGAGTGCGTTTAAGAAATAGGTTAAAAAATCCCCACACCCTAGAAGGGTGAGGCTATACGAACAAAGGCTGCCGACCCAGCCTGCATTTGATTTTAGCCCACGCAGGTGGGCTTTGTCCATGTAGCCCCAGGCTTCTAGCCTGTGGGCATTTGTTAAGGTAAAAGGTTTTACTTATCTCGCAATCAAGTAGACATCTCCAGAAATGAACTATGCGTTGTCCAGAACCCTTGATTAGACGCGAAATTTCGCGTCTCTACATTGTTTTCTGGAGATGTCTAGTAAACAAAGTGAAATCAACTTGAAAAAAATCTCCTAAAGCCCAATACGGTTCAGTTAAGGATTTTTGGTACTGATTTTTGACCTGTAGAGACGCGAAATACGAAGTCTCTACACTCGGATTTTAGGCTTAACTGAACCGTATTGTCCTAAAGCCTTGGCTTGAACTTTGCTAATTTATCGTTTACCATTTACAATTTCGGAAACAATTCTTTTAGAACCAATCACACCTACTAATTCTGACTGTTGAATCTCTTTTTGTTCCATCATAAAAAGTAACATAGAATGAGGTGTAGATGCTTGACCTGGAGAATAATGTTTCTGTTCAAATTTTTCAATTAAAATAATTAGCAATTCATAAAGTTCGTTTTCTTCAAGTGTGAGATTTGAACGATGCATTAGTTCTTCGACAATAGCCAAAGCTTTTTCATTTTCTTCTTCATTTCTAATACACATAGGAGTGAAAATTAATAAAAGACCCCTCTCCAAACCTCTCCCCGAAGCGGGGAGAGGCTTAAAACCCCATTCATTCAAGCTCCTCCCTCTCCTAAAAGGAGAGGGAGGTTGGGAGGGAGAGGTTTGTCAAAACAGCCACAACCAAATCGGCAAAGTAACTAACAATACCATAGACCCGGCTGCCAATGCCGTAACTGCCAAATCGCGATCAAGATCGAAGGTTTCCGCAATTACGAGTGTAGCGAAAGCTGGTGGCATCCCCATTTGTAAGACCATCACTTGTGCTGTTGCCCCTGTTAAACCAAAAAGCGGTAATATGCTACCCAAAATCAGCGGAACTAACAGCATTTTGATTCCTATACTTATCCCCGCTTGTGGTAAACTACGCCAAGATTTAAGACTGCTCAATCGCATCCCAATTAACATCAAAGATAAAGCAACTGTACTCCAAGCAAATTTATCCAAGAAAAATTCAACTGCTGGGGGAATCGTCACTTGTCGAAACAGCAAACCAAATCCGAAACTCCACAGCGCTGGGTTGATGAGAATTGCTTTAGTAATTTGCCAATAATTTTTAACCCCACCACCAAAACGAACTGCGATCGCTACACCAAAAGCATAAGCCCCAAAAAGTGACCCCAGCATATCGTAGAATAACGCCCAGGCAAAGTATTTTTGTCCTACCATTGCTAAAGTGATGGGATAACCAAGATAACCTGTGTTACCCACCATTGACGCCAGAATAAAACTACCCTGAGTTGGTTGAGTGAGGATAGTATTTGTAAAATAGGCTTGACCTTTGATGCCTAACCAAGCTAAAAATGCTCCAAGTAAAATAGCTAGGTAAGCGATCGCTGGTGCAATCCAAATCTGTCCCGATAAATCAGCTTTTCGTAAAAAAGCTACAATCCCTATCGGTACACCCACCCAGAAAAGAAACTGAGCCAAACGGGTGGGAACTGAGCCAGGTAGCTTGCGTCCCAAGATAAATCCTACCAGGACTAATCCCACCAGCTTGACGTATAGTTCTAGGATATTTGTCAAAATTGTGCCTAGAAATTCAAATGTATAAATCTTCGCGATCGCGTTTATTTTTATCCAGTCTACAATCTGTTATGGCGATTCAACAATCATCAGGAGTTGACCCTTGAATAATCCTGGGTTTTCTGAAAAACCGCAAAACTCATCTGCTGAGTCTGGTGAGGAGATTCCCCCAGCTTTACGCGATACTGATACTCCAGAAGCAACACCTAACCAGGTGCGCCAATTCCAACCTATGGTTTTGGTAATTGGCGGCGTGGTAGGATTTATTATGCTGGCTGTTATTAGTGGTTTTTTGTTTTTCCTCACTGCACCCAAAAAAACTGCTACTTCTCAACCTTCTCCAGTTAGCTCCACTCCTGGTATTGCACAAACTGGCACTTCTGTCAACCCCCAAGATAATGCTGATACTGTTTTAGGGCATCTGACATACGCAGAAGCACCGGAATCAGAATTAGCACCAATTTCTAGAGATGGACGCATCAAAATGAGAAAAGCTGCTGCCGAAAAGTATCAAGCGATGGTACGAGCAGCGCGGAGTGCAGGTGTAATATTGCTGCCAATTTCTGGCTTTCGCTCAGTGAAAGACCAAGAACAGTTATTTTTCGACGTTGGTGCCCAGCGCAATCAAACCCCAGCACAACGAGCTGCTTTGAGCGCTCCTCCTGGTCATAGCGAACATCATACAGGTTACGCTGTGGATATTGGCGACGGGGCAACACCAGCAACTAATCTGCAAACAACTTTTGACAAGACAAAAGCTTATCAGTGGCTAGAAGGAAATGCAGCGCGTTTCAGCTTTGAGATGTCCTTTCCCAAGGATAATGCCCAAGGTGTGAGTTATGAGCCGTGGCACTGGCGTTTTGTAGGCGATCGCGATAGTTTGGAAACTTTCTACAAAGCCAAGAATATCAAACCCGCGAAGATACCGCAGTAGGGGAGGGAGAGTGGGGGAGTGGCGGAGTGGGGGAGTGTGGGACAAGGGGGACAAGGGGGACAAGGGGGACAAGGGGACAAGGGAGACAAGGGGACAAAAAGAGCAATTCTTTTCCCCCAC
>NZ_JAOWRF010000393.1 GCF_025753815.1 Plectonema radiosum NIES-515
GTGTAGAGACGCGAAATTCGGTGTAGAGACGCGAAATACCGTGTAGAGACGAGAAATACCGTGTAGAGACGCGAAATACCGTGTAGAGACGCGAAATACCGTGTAGAGACGCGAAATACCGTGTAGAGACGCGAAATACCGTGTAGAGACGCGAAATTTCGCGTCTCTACATTTATTTTTTGAACATGTATGTGATTAAAATGAGAACCGCTATAGTATTAACTTTTAAGTTTTCACAAATCAACATGACTGATAGTGTATCTGACATCGAGCGTAAGTATCTAGCAAGGGAAAACAAGGATAAACAGGTACTAGCTTTATTGCTAGAGAAATTCCTGGGGAAAAAGGATCAGATTCTCGTCCAAAAAACAGAGATGGGTGGAAGTATCGCTTATGTGGGTTCTGTCACTTTAGAATGGTTTGCCGGTCGGGTTCGCTTTGCGTCTAGTTTACCGTTGCTTCAGCAAAAGTATAATTCGGAAACTGATAATGTCGAAATTGACGCAGATAGTATTGACGAAATTCGTCAACGTCCCCTTGATTGGTCACGTCAACTACCTTTAACGCAGTATTTAGCAGCAAGGACTAATCATAAGTTTCCCCCTGTTTTGGTGGTAATTAACCAACCTTGGGTGGATAATCCGAAAGCTGCTGAGTGGAATAAGCAAGGAACTGCGACAAAATCGACTATTGATTTTACCCCATTAGATAAAGATGGCAAAGTCGGTTTACTCAACGTTTCCCAAGAAGATGTAACTATCTATGCACTCGATGGTCAACATCGACTGATGGGGGTACAGGGTTTGATGGAGTTGATTAAAACTCGCAAACTCCAGCGTTACAAAAAAGATAAAACTGCTGACGATACTTTTATCAGTTTATCTGACTTAATTGAGCAGTATCATGTAGATCCAGCTTATCTGCAAAATTTGCCCGCAGAAAAGATTGGGATTGAATTTATTTGTGCGATCGCTGCTGGAGAAACCCGTGAACAAGCAAGACGACGGGTGAGATCCATCTTTGTTCATGTTAACTTAATGGCTGCACCTTTAACTAAAGGTCAGTTAGCGCAGTTGAATGAAGATGATGGTTTTTCGATAGTTGCGAGAAAAATCGCTGTTACCCATCCACTTTTTGAACAAAAGCGCGATCGCAAACCTCGCATTAATTGGGATAGTGCGACGGTGGCATCTAAATCAACAGTTTTAACCACCCTGCAAGCTCTGCAAGATATGTCTAGCCGATATTTGGGGCAAAAATTCCCATTGTGGAAACCCTTGGATAAAGGCTTAATTCCCATGCGTCCAGAGAATGACGAACTTCAAGAGGGAATTAAGGAATTACATAAGCTATTTGATTATTTAGCAAGTCTTCCTAGTTATCAGCTTTTAGAAGAGGAGGATACACCACCTCTGCGACGATTTAGCTTTGAGAAGGAGGGGGGAGAAGGAAATATGCTTTTTCGTCCTGTGGGACAAGTAGCGATCGCGCAAGCTTTGGGAATTTTGGTTTTTCGCAAAGGGTTATTACTAGAAGACATATTTAAGAAGCTTCGCAGATTTGACCAAAAGGGAGGATTTAGTGGTATGGAGTATCCGCAATCTTTGTGGTATGGGGTTTTGTATGACCCAAATAAAAAGCGGATTCAAGTTGCTGGACGGGATTTGGCAGCGAAGTTACTGATATATATTCTCGGTGGAATCACCGATCAGATGGAGCGTGCAGAACTTCGCACAGCTTTAGCGAATGGGAGAACTGTGGAAAATAAAACAATCAGTTTTGATGGTAAGTTCGTTGAACCAAAGGAGGTAGGACTTCCACCAGTTCTGTAGTTGGTATCTGCGTAGCTTTTTTAACTGTCACTTTCACTCAGGTAAAATATTACATATACTTATATTATATTGGCTAACATCTGCCAATTTTTATAGGTATTTATATGGATCAAAGCAACGAAAATATTAACAATAGCGTTTCTGGTGAAGTCAAAGCTCAGTTTCGCGCTTTTATTGAGCCATTTTTCTTTGAACACCATCGCGATCGCTGTTATCCAGGATTGATTTTTCAGCAGGGAAAGCGGACGATGCTGCAAATCAACGTACCAGCTAGAGATTTTTCCGGACTTCTTCAAGCTAAACCATCCACAGGTAACGATCCTGATTCTGGTAAAAATCGTCCAGAAGTTAAAGGTCATGCGAATGAAATTAAAAAATATATTATTGAACGTGCTCGAAAAGATAAACCTTGGATTGTTGGGACACTGACAGCAAATGTAGAGCCAAAAGACATAAAAATTATCGAATTAGGTAGAAGTATTTGTTTAGTTGTTATTGGTCGGGGAGTTAAGTTAGATATTACTGATGGACAGCATCGTAAAAGTGCAATTCACGAATTAATAGAAAGTGCTGAAGGCAATTTAATTAGTAATGACGATTTTCCGATTACATTAGTTTTAGAAGGTGATTTTCAGCAATGTCAGGCAGATTTTCGAGACATGGCTCAAACAAGACAATTAGATAAATCTTTGTTAGTATCATTTGGTGAGTTCTCTGGGAGAGTTGGCATTACGAAAGAATTAATAAAAAGAGTGCCAATGTTTGAGGGTAAGACAGAAAAGATTAAATTGACTCCCGCTACCAAACAAAAGTTAATTTACACAACTAATTTCATCGCTAGATTCGTAAGTTGCGTTTTTACTAACGATCCAAGCCATCAACTTCGAGATTATGATGTTTACGAAGCATCTGATGCTTTGGTTATTTGTCTTAATCAGTTTTTTTCAGAATGCAGCAATACAGAGTATGTATCTGAAACAAATGTTGAAGAATTAACAGTTGATGAGGTAGCTGCATTCAAAGAAGATTGTATATTAGGTGTCAGCATTGGATTAGAAATTTTAGGCAGACTACTATACTCTATCTATAAAGAAGACAATAGTTTTGATGAAACAAAAGTTTCCCAACTAGCGCAGATAGATTGGTCAAGAGATAACCCGGTTTGGAGAGATAACGTAGTCAGAATAGACCCAAATCCTAAGAACCCAGATAAGCCTTATAAACTTTCTACTGCGACAAATGCTGTAACAGATGCAGTGAAAATGGTAAAAATCAAACTGGGATGGATATAACCAAAATCAAGACAGGAATTTAGTTAAATCAAATTCCTCATTTTCTTCTTCTTTGTTCGTTCGTTCGTAACTTATAAATAATAAAATTCGCTCTGGATAAGAGTTAGCTCCCTATAGTTCCCAAATGAATAGGATTGAAGATGAATGGTTGCAACAAAGAGCGTGACGAGCTTGCCGGTCAAGTTTTTGAAGATGAATATGAAAAGCGCGATCGCTATTATTGAGGGTATAAATCATAGAGCCAAGCAAGGTCACTATCAAGTTGAGCGTTTTACTTTTAATTAGGTTGACTTACTTACTAATTTTAGACCTGTAGAGACGCTAAATTTCGCGTCTCTAAGACTAATTTTTAGGCTTAACTTACTCTAAGAAATTTGTCTGGGGAGTAGTCACACCATTACGACCAACAGCGGGTATTTCCACTAGCTGATCTGTAGCAGTAGGAGTTCCATTCGTATTGCCACTGGAAGTCACTGAAAATTGATTGCCAGGATGTCCATTGGGGACGAACAGTTGCGGATGGTCAAAGGGTGCTTGTTCAAGAAGGACTCGCTGATCGGTGAGTCCGGTTCTCATGAAAGTGACCAAATCAGCTTTTTGCTGCGAGTTTAAGCCCAATATTTGTGCAGCTCGTCCACCATCGTCACCTCGACCACGATTGTAGAAGTCTACTACTTGCTCCAAAGTTCCCATCCCACCATTATGCATATATGGAGCTGTCAAGGCGATGTCACGGAGGGTAGGTGCTTTGAAACGTGATGTAGTAGCCGGATCAGTGAGAATGTCTTTTGAAGCCCCTGGGTCTTCAGTACCAGGTCTCACACCGAAGTTAGCAAAGAAGCCAAAATTAGTTGACGCTGGAACGCCACTAGCATTATAAGCTATTCTCAACGGATCGTTAGGATCGGTTGAAGCTACTCCTGCGGCTCTTCTCACCGAAGCTCTAGTGAATTCTGGAATCGTATGGCAGGTGTTACAATTTGCACCACCATTAGGCACAGTATTAACAAATAGAGTCAGACCGCTTTTTTCCTGAGCGGTGAGAGCACTGGTATCTCCTGCCTGGAATTTATCAAAGGGTGTCTGGTCAGATACAAGAGTAGAGATATACTTTTGCATTGCTAACCCAGCAAACAAGGAGAAGTTCCAATCCCTGAGTTCAAACTGATTTGCAGGTAAAGTCTGTCCAACCGCACCTTGTTGTAGGATTGTTCGACTTCCATCAGCATTAAGTTGAATGATTTTATTAGAGTTCCACCATTCATTCTTAAAGGCTTGCTTAATCAGATTATCGTAGCTGGGTATGTTCAGTCCAGGCTGAGGTGATCTGCTGTCACCACCTAAAACACCGTCTTCCGGGTGTACAATTTGCTTGCCTAGGGGTCTGAGGGTTTTTAATTTCTTACCTGCTCTCGACAGGAACTTACTGCCGATTTCCGGTAACTCACGACCATCAGCAGATGTCTCAAATCGACTCACTAGTGGTTCTGTTACTAGAGAAGCTAGAGAGGAATTGTTCAGCGCAACTGGAACTTCAGTGAGTGTGTTTGGGTTTGATGCTTTATAAACTTTAGCACTCAAGTCTGCTGCCCCATTTGTATTCACCCCATTGAAGGTTTCCTTAGCGCGACCATCCCAAAACTGGAGTTTGTTGAAGATGGCATTAATTACTGTTGGAGTATTACGCGGTTCCACTCGACGCACATTGATTCCATTGATTTGAAAGCCGTCTGGATCTGGCTTAGATGTAACATTATCCGCTGCTTGACCCGGAACAGTGTTATTCAAAACACTATAAAATACACCTTGGGATGAGGCAACATCGTTAAGGCTAGAAATAACTGTACTGGTTCGATTGTTAGGATC
Source organism: Plectonema radiosum NIES-515 (assembly GCF_025753815.1). GTDB lineage: Bacteria > Cyanobacteriota > Cyanobacteriia > Cyanobacteriales > Nostocaceae > Hassallia > Hassallia radiosum_A. Next base: position 4,991 of record NZ_JAOWRF010000393.1, read on the forward strand.
TGCCAGTTTGTGAAATGGAAAATCTGTCGTGGTGAGTTGATAGTTTGGACCACCACCAACTTGGAAAGTTGTATCTTTGAGTGATGCCAAAAGACCAGGACTGATTTGATTCTTTGATCTGCTATCAGCTCCCGCATGAAAGTGACAACTAGCACATGACTGAACGCCGTCGCTACCAAGCTGCATATCCCAGAATAGGGATTTTCCTAGCTTGAGTAGGGCTGTTTGGTTTTGAACAAAGTCTGTGAGATTGCTTGGTTCAGCCACCGCTGTGAGGAGTGGTGGGTTCCCTGGGGTAGGGTCTCCAGGTGTAGCTGCTGGAAGACTAGTTATGGCATTTAAGGGAGCTGGGTTCGGTGTTACTTGCGCGGATACGAAACCTCCGCTAGCGATCGCCAGAAAAACTATCATGAAAATTGCCAGAGGGCGTGAAGATTTTGATACTATTCTGGTGTTAAATTTTAAACAAATCCAAGAAAGCATCAAAATTGGCACTAGTAATATTACTAGGCTATTGAACTGTATCATAAGACCTCGCGATACCTGTGGAAACTATGAAGTTGAGGCTGACTCAGGAAAACTCAGCCCTCCTTTAGAGGATGTCTAAAATTTAGAAAAGACATCTCCACAAATGAACTATACGTTGCCCGAAACCCTTGTAGAGACCTAAGCTAGCTACGTCTCTACGTCTTTTATGGAGATGTCTAAAGGTAAATAGTTTTTCTCAAATAGACTATTCAACCTTTCCAACTCAACTCACCCCATGCAGGGAACAACTGCGTACTGAATGGCATAAATGCAAAGGTAAGCAGTGGATGCAGTTCTTAAGCAGTTCTTAAAAAACTCAATCCAATTTTAAGGGGAGAAAGTCTTTGTTTAATAGACATCTCCGAAAAATAATTAATTTGTGATAAAAGAATACACATTTATGAAAATTAATTAAGTTCTGAAAGAATAATATTAATGAGTGTTATCACCACAAATATGAACAAATAATTATGACTATTTGTGGTCTCGTCAGATTAGGAATTGGGACATTTACAGCAAAGTGCAATCTATCGAATACACGTAGAGACGTAGAGACTATTCTGTGCTACGTCTCTACAAGGTTTTAGGTTTTATATATGTACGAACTTAGGAGTGAAATCTCCTGTATTCTTGGTTATAGAACAATACGCTTGGTGTTAGCACCAAAAACCTTAAGGTGCGTAGGTTGGGTTTCCTTCCTCAACCCAACCTACAATTATCCTTAACACCCACTTACTTATAACCAAAATCAAGACAAGAATTTAGTTAAATCAAATTCCTCGTCTTGTTCTTCTTTGTTTGTACGTTCGTAACTTAGAAATAATAAAATTCGCTCTGAATAATCAACAGAGCCATGTAATTCATTTTGGAGTATTTCTAATCCACCATTTGCGTATTCTTCAAATATTTGATTGCGTTGCTTTTCATATTCTTCCTCATCAATAGATAAGATTTTGATATCCTTAGTTTCATTAATTGCTAATAACTTTATTAAAATATCATGTCCCATTGAAGCAAAATACTCTAACCTAATTGGTGATGGTTCTCTTTTAGATACTTCCCCTAAAGGAACTCGCTTATTATGCTTCGCACCCAAAGCAGCAGCAAAAACGATCGCATCCGCAAAAGTCTGAAAAGGACCCGTTGCACCATCAGATGAAATTAAAGCCTTCACCAACTCAGCCTTATCTTTAGCAACCCTGATTCTGCCAGTTTCAGCCATAATGTTGATATATGCTATGTGACAATTTTAAGTTAAAATTGATCGCATTTCCCCTCTCTGCTAACTCTGCGCCTCTGCGGTTCGTTTTTCTGAGAAAATAAGCGCGATACTCCTGGGGAGTCACTTCGCGATCGCATCAAGAAATAATCTCACGCAAAGTCGCAAAGACGCAAAGAATAATTAACCACCACGTTCAACCTCAACAATCTCCGTATACTCAAACTCATTCGGACTTTGCCTAACCAACGCATATCTTTCCCCATTCAACTCGATATAATCTTGTTCGCAATCAGGTTTAGAAGAATAATAAGTCAACACATATTCCCTCCCTATTCTTTTTGCCATTTCCTCCTCAACTTCACCTCTCCATTGCGTCTGAGTAACCAACACAATCAACTGATTTGCTAATTGCGGAATAGTTTTCGCAATTTGCCGGCGATAGTTATTATCCAAACTACCAAAAGGCGAATCCATCACTATCGGAAATGTGTTACTATCTGGCATCATTAACATTTTTCTCTCACTCCATTCCCGCACTCTGTCGATAATGCTGCCGATAAAAGATAAACTGAGAATTTGATTTTCTCCTGTAGAAGCTGCAACTAGCGCTTCCATACCTGTTGTATTTTCCACTAGGGTCAATTCATATTTATCGCTGATTTTAGGAATGTAAGGTGTAAAAGAAATTTGACTAAATATCTCTTGTACTCGCTTTTGTAATTGTAAGCGAAAGTGATTTTCTTGACGAAACTTAACTTCAGTTAATCGCTCAATTGCATCTTGAGTAGCAGCGATACGTCGTTGTGCGAGTGTTTGCTTATCTTCGTTCAGCTTCTGTTTAGCAACTTGTTTATTCAAGCCTTCTATTTCTGCTTTTAGATTAGCAATTTGCTGTTGATTTGCACCTTGTTCTAAGGTCAATTCTCTGATTTTTTCTTCAATTTCATCTAACCGCTTTTGTAAACTGCGAATTTCTTCACTTGGGTCTTTTCGCAAGCGTTCTTGAATCGTATCTAACTCACCTTCAACTTGAGATATAGTTTGCCTTAACTGATTAATTCTGGCTTGTTCTTTATCAACTTCTTCCCAAAATGCTACTGCTTGCTTGTCAATTTCATCTACTTGAGCGCTCATGCGGAAAGCTGTTTCTTCTATGGCTGAACAACCAGCTTTATCGAGGAACTTTTTCACATTATCGTGTCGGTGAGTTCCGTCGTGTAATTCTGCACCACAAATACAGCGTTTCGAGTTGAGTAAGTCGGTAACAAATTCCTGGGAAATTCCCGCAGTTAATTTACCACACTGCTTCAAATCTTCGATAATGCTACGAAATTCAATTGTAGTTTCTGATAGCAACACCGTATAACCGCGTGTCGAAATAACTTTTTTTAATGCTTCTCTGGTTTGTTTGAGATTTTCTTGGTTTGCTTTTTTCTGGCTTTCTAACTCTTGTCGTCTTTCTTGAATTTCTTTGGCAGCGCTGAGTTCTCGTAACCGGTTACTTGTCTCTTTTTTGAAAGTTTGTTGATATTCTAATTCTTGTTTTATTTCCGTTTGTCGCTTGGTGATGCGCTCAATTTCGCGATCTAGCTTTTCTTGCTGTCTTAAAAGCTTTTTAGTTTCTAAATCACCGATGAGTTTTAATTCATTCTCTAAAGTTTTCTTCGCTTCCCCTAAATGCTTGATGGAACGATTTATTACTTCTACCCCCAAAAGCATCTTTGTCGCTTCCGCGATTTCCGCTTTTTTATCAGAACGCACTATTTGCTCAATTCGTTCGCCATCAAAGAAGAAATATTGATGTAAATTACTTGGTAAAATTTGATTGATGATATCTTCTGGTTGTTGGAGTGGAAAATACCAGCGTCCATCATCTCCAGATACTTGCATTAATAATTCTGTCTTACCAACATCAATATCACTTGCATTTTTGTAAACTCGACACTGACGTTTGACGTTGTAGCGTTTGCTGTCGTGTTCCCAAGCTACTTCTACCCAACATTCTATAGCCTGCCCGATTTTAGCTTCTGCGATCGCTCGCTTATTAACTAACTGCTCAATTGAGGCAAATGCTGCACTAAATTTCTCATACAGCACCCATGTAAATCCATTCAGCAGACTGGTTTTGCCCGCACCATTATTACCGTGAATAATCGTTGTATTATCACCCTCACCAACTGCTAAGATGATTTCTGGTGTTTTGCCATAAAAAGAGCGAAAGTTACACAGCTTGATTGAAGTCAGCTTCATTAGACATCTCCAGAAATTAATTATGCGTTGCCCGAACCCCAACAGACGTAGCACTACTACGTCTCTACCTATGACTCTGGAGATATCTATTGCACAACTTCCTTCACTATTTTTAATATATCATCATTAATATGGCTGAAACTTTTCTTATCAAGTCTGCTTTTTTCCAGATACCATACCTGTTCGATTATTTGCCGCACTTCCGGTGGAGCATTGATAATTGGCTCCTGAACATCATCGATATTCGGCTCTTTTGTCATTTCGGTTTTAAAATAAATTTTTATTCTCTATTTTAACCGTCTCTAAGGAGTGTAGACGCAGCCTGAAAGCTACTTTTATCGTTATCTTTATTTTCACTCCAAAAAAATCCGAAAATTTGCAATTTTTTGACAAAAATCACTTTCTTTTTGGGCTGTTTCCTGATATTATTAGAGGTAATTAAATAACTTTCATCATAATGGAGTGGTGGCTATTTTAAAAATTTGGCTAATTCCCCATTATACTAAATTTAATCTCATACTTATTATCATCTCATATTTACCCCTGTTTTTATCGATTTTTTTTAATTTTTTTATAAAAATTATTTTCCACAAATTGGTGCAATCATATCATGTTCGTTTAATTACAGCAGTTTTCATGTATTTAGACCACACTCAAGTTTTCTGTATTTCTTCCTTTGCGACTTTGCTCCGAGTGCGTGAAATAAAAATAATGTGGTTCATTTAAGATGAAAATTGTTGTAACAATAATAAAAACCATCTACCGTCGTAGAGACGTTCCACCGGAACGTCTTTACTGGAACGTCAATACAATTGTAAGTAATAAACCTGACATGATATCAAAGGTTAGATATCCAATAAATCGTATCTCTTTTGTAAAGCAAGTAATTTCATCCTCGCTTCACCAGCATTGTCAGCTAAATCAGCAAATTCGACAAAGCGACGCAATTCTTTTCTTAACAGATTGCGCTCAACTTCTAAAGTGTTTCTGTCAAGTTCTGGTGGGAGCACAATCATATCAAATATAGTAGCGCGTTCTTTGCCAGGGTGAGGGCGCAAAACTCGTCCTCTTCGCTGGATAAATTGGCGGGGATTTCCTGAACTTGCCAAAATTACAGCAGTTTGAATTGCGGGAATATCAACACCTTCATCTAAGCAGCGAATTGCTACCAAACCTTGCAATTCACCGCTTTCAAATTGACAACGCAAAGTTTCCCTTTCTTGTAAAGGCGTTTTTGCGGTGTAGGTGCTGACTCGATACCCCATTTCTCCTCCTAATATTTTGGCGACTGCTTTGAGTTGGTGTAGCGATGAACGTCCCTCTTCTTGTGCGCCATCGCTACAATAGAAAAGGGTGTGAGTAGTTTCGCGACGAGTTAGCATTAGTTCGCGCAAGGCGTTTAATTTATTTTCTGCCGCACCAATTAATCTTGCCCGTTGCATTAACAAAGGTTTTAAATCTTCGTTGCCTTCAAAGTCAGCTAAATTCAAGTTTTCTCGTTCTCGATACAGTAATGCTCGTCCAATTCTTTTAGTTAATTTTAAGTAAGCAATACTTTCTGCTTCTGTTAACTCTACCAGGATGGGATGGTACAGATAATGTACTAACGCACCTTGAGAAATTGCATCCTTTAAAGTGAATTCCGGCTGAAGAACCGCACCAAAGTAATTAAATAAAGATTGAGTGCCATCATCATCAAAATATCTTTCTGGGGTAGCAGAAAGAGCGAGTCGTAAACCCACGCGGCGTGGTAAACTTTCTTCCAACTTAGGTGCGCCTAAGTTATGTGCTTCGTCGCCAATAATCAAAGTCTTTTGGGGAAAGTACTTGAATTGAGATTGAAAGCCATCGCCAATTAATGTGGAATTGGTAGTAACAACCGTGACAAACGATTGCGAACCAGAACGCACGTTATAAAGTTGGGTAGAAAGTTGACTTTGCCACGTTCGTAAATCTTCAAAGGCTAAAATGGGCTGCAAGTTGAATTTTTGACATTCTCGTGCCCATTGGGTGACAAGATGACGAAAGGGACACACCACCAACAAAACTTGCAAGTTAATTTGTTTATATAACTCGCAAGCGATCGCCAATGCTGTAATCGTCTTACCACTACCAGTAGCCATTTTCAGTGTACCTCTGCCGTTGTTGGCAAACCAAGACTCAATAGCTTGTCGTTGATATTGCCGTAATTGCAGATATTGCGGCATTCTGGGGCATCCTGGTAGTGGTTGAGTTTGATAATTGCCCTTACTTTCGCCGACAAATGGTTTTTTCAGCTTGAAAGTGGGCAATTTCTCAACTCGTGGCGTCAGGTACATAGATAGGGACTAGGGATTAGGGACTGGGGAATAGGGCATTGGGCATTGGGCATTGGGCACGCTCGCATTGGGAATTAACAAGTTCGATCATGTGCAAGTGCGTGAATAAATACAATTCTTTCCATGCTCCATGCCCCATGCTCCATGCCCCATGCCCCAATATCAGTTGTAACCTCGCCAGACGCCGACGAGAGTACCTTGCACCTCGACTTGTACTGCGGAGACTTCGATGGGGTTGTATTTGGGATTTGCCGGTTTGAGGGTGACGCGATCGCCATTTCGATAAAATCGCTTCAATGTCGTACCGTGTCCTTCGACTCTGGCGGCGACAATGATACCATTTTTCAGATGATCTGGTTCTGGTACTGGACGCAGAAATACCACATCTCCATCGACAATTCCTACTTCAACCATACTGTCGCCAGCTACCCGCAAAGCATATGTTTGCGGAGGTAACGACAAATTAGCCAAATCTAGATGTTCTTTCAAATCGGTGAACGGTTCGATTAAACCGCCGGCGGCGATTGTACCTAAAATTGGTACACCTGGTTTTTGCGGACGCAAAATCCGAATTGTTCTTGCCTTACCTTCACTCCATTCAATATGTCCCTTGGCGCGTAAATGTTCCAAGCGGCTTTGAATGGGTGCAGGTGATTTCAGGTTCATTGCCTGCATCATTTGCCTAATTGAGGGCGAATGCTGGTGCGATCGGATGTATTCCGCCAGCCATTCGTAAAGTTCTTGTTGAGCTTCTGTTAGTCTTTCCATAAATTAGTAGGGAGACAAAGTACAAATGTCTCTAGAACATTAGTACTATAAAAAAACCCCCAATGGCTTGTAAATTTGGAATTTTTAATTTTGGGTGAGTAAACTTAAAGAGTTAAGAGTTAAGAGGAGCGGAGTTAAGAGGAGCGGAGTTAAGAGTGAGGAGTTAGGAGTTAAGAGTTGTAGAGCTTCGTGCGATCGCGTCTCTAAAGGAGTGAGGGGTAAATAGTTATAACTCATAACTGATAACTCCGCTCCTCTTAACTCTTTATTCTGCCCCTAAGATACTTGCAAGTAAAGCTTTTTGAGCGTGCATCCGATTTTCTGCCTGATCCCAAACTCGTGAATGAGAGCCTTCAATTACAGATTCAGTAATTTCTTCACCCCGATGAGCTGGTAAACAGTGTAAAACAATTGCGTCGCCATCGGCAAGACTTAATAGGAGATCGTTGATTTGGTAGGATTGGAAAATTGGTAGCCTCGCGCTGGCTTCTGCTTCTTGCCCCATACTTGCCCAAACATCAGTATAAAGTACAGAAGCTCCCTTGACTGCGGCTTCTGGGTCATTAGTTAAAATAACTTCAGTTTTTTTGTCGGCTATTGCGCGGGCTTTTTCGGTGATGGCTGAAGAAGGCTCATAACCTATTGGCGTGGCAATTCTTACATTCATCCCTACCAAAGCACAGCCTAACATCAGAGAATTGGCGACATTATTACCATCCCCCACATAAGTCAAGGTTAAGCCAGCTAGAGTACCAAAACATTCTTGAATCGTCATTAAATCTGCCAAGACTTGACAGGGATGTCCTAAATCGGTAAGCGCATTAATTACAGGAATTTTGGCATAATGGGCAAAAATTTCCAAATCTTGCTGTGCGAAGGTGCGAATTGCCAAAATATCCAAATATCGATCCAACACCCGGGCTGTATCTTCTATGGGTTCCCCGCGACTCACTTGGGTGACATTGGGGTTAAGATCAATTACCTGTCCACCCAGTTGATACATCGCTACTGTCAAACTGACTCGTGTCCGAGTTGAAGCTTTGGAAAACAACAACCCCAGCACTTTAGGACAATGCAACTTTAGCCGTTGTGATTTCAACTCAGTTGCCAAAAGCAAGAGTTCTTGAACTTCCGTTGCATTGAAGTCCGCCAAACTTAATAAATCTCGTCCGATCAACGCTGCCATTGTTGTGATCTGTAAAGAAAAATTATGTCTTTATGTTCGCGATCGCGTGCCGTATTCAAAAAATACCACTTTCAAACCTTACCAGATATTTTGGTTTTCAGCCTGGGATTTGAAGACAGCTTTTGGTATTCATCTTGATTTACTGACAATTTTTTCGATTTTTTTGCACGCTTTTGCAGCCTTCAATAAATCATTTCCAGGCGGAAAAATCAGAAATCTTTTTTGGCACTTGACTTGTGCAATTAGCTGGCTTATGCTAGGATATGAAATTGGTATGACGTTTAAAAATCAAATAATTTTTGCAATCGTCCAGAGTTACGGCTTCGCCAGCATAGCACAGTGGTAGTGCATCCGACTTGTAATCGGAAGGTCGTCGGTTCAAATCCGACTGCTGGCCTTCTCAGTGGAATCTTTTTATATATGGTTGATCAGGTTAATCAATACAAGTATTGATTAAATCTTCCACACCGGCGACTGGTAAGATTTTTGTATTCAGTTGGCTAGCTACCTCCTCAATGCTCATATCATCTAAAAATATCAATTCACCATGTTTGAGCATAACTTTTGGTAGCAAGATTCCTTCTCCTAAATCTTGCCCAAGTAAATTTAAAAGCAAATCATGACCAGTTAGCAACCCAGTCACGCTGATACTCTGTCCCCAATAATCGCTCTTCAAAGCACGCATATTTACTTCTAAATTCTCTACAGCATTCAATTGCTGTAAAATCGGTTGAAATGCTTTTTCAACTGCATTGCCAACTACCCAAGTAAATTTTCGCGGCTTCGAGATTTTTGGTGGTAAGAATTCAGCAGCAGCGGTTGCAAACTGCTTGATAAATAAACGAATCGAACCTACACCGTTATCAATTTGCGGATAGTCGTTATATTCAACTTCGCTGGGTAATTCTTCACCAGCAATCAAAAACCACTCATCAGCTAACCAAGCTACGTTAGAACCGTATTTTTTGCTAAATTCTTTTTGAAGCGATCGCACTTGGGAAATCACTTCTATCGCTTTTTCTTCACTTACTGGTATAAGTTCATCTTTCTCTAAACGAAATCGCGTCAAACCTACAGGTACTACCGCTACTGAGGCTACCCCAGGCACTTCCCCAGTAGAAAACGACGCTAAATCCCGCAATGTTTGTTCCAAGTGTTTGCCATCATTTATACCAGGACAAACGACGACTTGAGCATGAATTTGCAATCGTCTTTCTTGAAACCACTTCAGTTGTTGTAATATTTGTCCCCCACGGGGATTTTTCAACAATCTAATTCTAACTTCTGGTTCGGTAGCGTGAACCGAAACATATAACGGAGACAGCCGAAGAAGTTCAATGCGCTGCCATTCTCGCTCTGGTAAATTGGTAAGAGTTAAGTATGAGCCATACAAAAAGCTCAAGCGATAATCATCATCTTTAAAATACAAGCTTTCTCGCTTGCCTGGTGGCTGTTGATCGATAAAGCAAAATGGGCAGCGGTTATTGCACTGAATTAGACCATCAAACAGTGCCGTTTCAAATTCTAATCCTAAATCTTCGTCGTAATCTTTTTCGATTTCAATATGATGAGTTTTTCCTTTCTCGTCTAAAACTTCTAATTCCAGAACTTCATCAGCGCACAAAAACTGATAATCAATTAAATCACGGGGATGCGTACCATTGATAGCAACGATCGCATCCCCTACCGTAAAGCCAATTTCCGCAGCGATGGAATCTAGTAGTACCCCAGTAATTCGGGCAGGATTAATGGTAGACATGGGTTAGGGGTTAGGGGTTAGGAGTTAGGAGTTAGGAGTTAGGAGTTGGGAGTTGGGAGTTGGGAGTTGGGAGTTGGGAGTTGGGAGTTGGGAGTTGGGAGTTGGGAGTTGGGAGTTGGGAGTTGGGAGTTGGGAGTTGG
>NZ_JAOWRF010000133.1 GCF_025753815.1 Plectonema radiosum NIES-515
CCAGCCATTCTAAAGTCCGGTTCCAAGCCCACCACGGGTCTGGGTCTTGTGCTTTTTGCTGTCCTTCTTTACTACTCAAATAGCCGATATGACCACCGTGAGGAGTTAGTAACAAATCTATCATCGGATTTTCTTCACAAGCGGCTTCTAATTCTGGTACGATCGCTGGATGAAAAAATGGATCGTCTTGGGCGTATATAATTAAAGTTGGTTTTTCCAGCTTTGGCAGCAGTTGTAAAGCGCTGCTTGCTTTGTAATAAGCTTCAACGGTGGGAAAACCCAATCGCTGAATTACCAATTCTTCATCAAAACCCCAAATACTGTTAGCGCGTTCAATCGCTTCTGGGTCAATGGTTCCGGGATGCAGATCGTGGATTCGCAATGCGAGTTTTTTTAAATTGCCGGCGATACCAGCTTCAAAATATTTACCAACGGGTTGTCTAACTAAATAAGAAAGCGATCGCAAAGAATCCAAACTCGGACAAATTACCGCACCACCGCCAATCTCACTTTCTGTTATTCCTAAATTCTTATTTCCTCTAGTTAATTCTACAGCGGCTTTGACCGCCCATAACGCCAATTGCCCTCCTAGGGAATATCCCGTAAACCAAAACTTTCCAGGGCATCCCATAGCCTTAGCAGCCGCCGCTATGCGAACAAAATCTTCCCCCTCATACAAACCATCACTGGTCAAAGTCGGCGATAATTCTGCTGTTTTGCCGTGTGCCCGCCAATCAAACAACACTACAGCGTATCCTTGAGCGTATGCTTTGCGTCCCAGCACTCTCAAAAACCATTCTTTTTCTAACTCGCCTGTAATGCCGTAAGTACCAACAATCGTGCTATGAGCGTTTTTTGGTATAGCAACTAAGCCATAAATTGGTACACCTTGTCCACCTGTAAATATTTTTTCTTCATAAGGTGGCTCAGGGTGTTGAGCAGTAGTTTGCCAATAACGTCTGCCCCACAAAGCGGCATATACGGTCATTGCGACACCGTTTTGCAAAATTCTAGGCGGATTGTAGGCAGCGTAACACATAATATATAGATTTTAATGTACTTTAGTCTTAATGTTTATTTTAGATTTAAAATCTTTTTTATAATCATTAAAGCAATCTTTGTATCTCCCAAAGATTCTTAATTATCCTTAACTAGTAGTAGTAAATTTTTCCGAATGCCGAGGATTCTTGTCATAGACGATGACCCAGCGATTTCCGAACTTGTAGCCGTCAACTTGGAAATGGCTGGCTACGATGTCAGCCAAGCTGAAGACGGCATCAAAGGTCAAGCGCTGGCTCTCCAGCTGCAACCAGACTTAATCATGCTCGATCTGATGTTGCCCAGAGTAGATGGATTTACCGTTTGCCAACGCCTGCGACGGGACGATCGCACCTCTGAAATTCCCGTGTTGATGTTGACGGCTTTAAGCCAGACTCAGGATAAGGTAGAAGGCTTCAATGCCGGCGCGGATGACTACCTCACCAAGCCGTTTGAAGTTGAAGAAATGCTGGCGCGAGTACGAGCATTATTACGCCGTACTGACCGCATTCCCCAAGCTGCCAAACACAGCGAAATTCTCAATTATGGATCGTTGACCCTCGTTCCAGAAAGATTTGAGGCGATATGGTTCCAGGACACTGTGAAACTGACTCACCTGGAATTTGAGTTACTTCACTGTTTATTGCAACGTCACGGACAGACAGTTTCTCCTAGCGAAATCCTTCGGGAAGTCTGGGGCTACGATCCAGATGATGACATTGAAACGATTCGAGTGCATATCCGCCATCTGAGAACTAAGCTAGAACCAGACCCCCGCCATCCGCGCTACATCAAGACCGTATATGGTGCGGGATACTGCCTTGAGTTACCCAGCGTTCCTCCATCCACTGAGAGTGCTTCCACTTCACTAGTCGAGTAAAATAACTCTCAATTGGGTCAGTTTAACTAATTCCGCGAAATTCCCCATCCCTCTTTAGTGGTGTGTATGGTGCTTCGGGTCAAAAACGAAACGCACATCACGCCACATTTTTACACAGCAGAAACACAGAGGAGGGGTAGTTGAGTTTTTGACAATCTTTCCGGAATTAGTGCTACCCAGGCAGGGCTTGAAAAAATGTGTAATGGCTTTTTTAAATAGTCGTAAAGCTCCCGGAATTGATCGTGGGTAGTTTAAGACATAAATTGGCACTCTCTTGTGAAAAAATTCAGAGAGTGCCAATCTTGCCTTGTGTATTTAATTTTCCCCAAAAATTTAGCCATTCGCGGATTTCCGACGGGAAATCAAGTAGATGCTTAAAAGGGACAAACCAGCAACAGTCGCAGGTTCGGGAATCGTTTTTGTATCTGATGGAACCTCAGTGATTTTAGCGAAAATGCCTGCTGTGGTTTTTTCTCCTTCAAGAACTCGAAACTCGCTGACATCAGTAGTGCTTCCCTTTTCTCTGAAGCCAGTTAGCGAGAGTGCATATTTCTTGCCAGCAAAGGTAAAATTGCGATTGCCAAAGTTTTTACCCACATAAACGAAATCTGCGTTGTCCGCAGGATTCGGTGAATCGTTGGGTGTATTGACTAACTGAAAGCCGAAGTTAAAAACTTCACTCACATTAACGCGATCGCCGAATGATACATGGAGATTTAAAGGTACGAAATCAACGCTTGTATTTGGGGTAACTGCTCCATTAAAGTAGGCTAAATTACCTATCTTAAATAAAGATCCAATTTCACTAGAAAATGAATCTCCATTAAAGGTAAGTTGATTGGGACCCGTGCCAAAGTCATCAGGATCTCCCCAGCTAAATGAATTAGTTCCCACACCCGAATAAACGGGATTAGTATTTATGCTCCCTGGAGTAGGTTCTCCCCACGCACCACTCGATTGACCTGAAAAAGTTAGAGCTTGAGCTTGACTGGAGAAACCAAGTGCTGTTAAAGCAGTAACAGCAGCAGACAAACTAGTAACAAAAACTAAACTTAGTTTCATAGTTAGGCTACAACTCCTATTCAGGAGTTCGTCTCAAGTAGGCGACCCGTCCACAGTAGTAAATATACGGAACACATGCCAAGCTATTCTTCTCATTTTCATGAAATCTTTATATTCAATTCGTAATTTCTTTTTAAAGCAGTTTATTTTCTAAACAGCTTTTGATCAGAGGCAGCTTTGCAGCAATGCTTGGGAAAAGGTACAAACCGAGTGGAATTGTCGGCGAAACCTCTGTGCTCCTTTTAACACGCTCATTTGTGGTTCCACCCGCAAGTGGCGTGGTTTTTCTCTCCTGCTAAAAGCTCCCTGTTTCCCTGCTTTTTCACGATCTCAACCGAAAGTTTTCACTTTTTTTGATGCGTGTATTAGTCTAAATTGATTCGTAGATGCTTGGTAGACTGCTCTGCTACCGGAACTACTGAAAATATTGGTCGGTAGACTGCTCAGTTTTTCTGAAATAATCACTTGATAGAAGTATCTTACTTATTAGCAAACATACTTAGATTTTCTCTACGTATGTAAGTTTATGTTTTTATTATAACAAACAATTTGTCATTTATTGTGGCGATTACTTATACCGTCAGAGAATAATAGACATCGAATAGGGACAGGGGGGCAGGGGGAGTGGGGGACTCCTTGAAGACAAGGAGAATAATTCTTCTTTCCCCCATGCCAAGAACTCTCCCTTTAGGGCGCGAGGGCGTTACCACGAAGTAGGCTAGCAATAGTCTTGGCGGTAATTTTGAGTTGAGTGATCGGGTTGGCTGGAACAACCGTTTTATACAGATAGCTATCAAAAGTTAGCCGCTGCACGTCCATGTCACCGCACATTTCTACAAATGCTTCGCGGGTAGCATCGGAACGATAAAAGACATTTTGCAGGATGTCCAACACCTTGTAGGTGAGTCCATATTTTTTGTCCCAACGCTTCAGATAAACTTTAAGATCGGCTTCCGTGGGAATACGGACACCGCCGTTGGACATTTCTACAATTGTTTCGGCACACATCCGCCCAGATTTTGCGGCAAAGTAAATGCCTTCACCAGAGGACTTGGTAACGTAACCAGCAGCATCACCTATTAAAGCGATGCGACCGACAACGCGACGAGGACGGGGATGTTCGGGAATCGGGTGTGCTTCGACTTTGATAATTTGACCGCCGGCGAGTTTTTGGGCAGCGCGAGCGCGGATACCAGCCTGTAATTGTTTGATGCTGGCTTTGTGAACCTGCATTGTGCCGGTTCCGACGGCTACGTGGTCGTATTTGGGGAAAACCCAGGCGTAAAAGTCGGTAGAAACGTCATCGCCGACGTACATTTCGGCAAGGTCGTTGTAATATGCCATTTTGTCGTCGGGTAGACGAATGCGCTCTTGGAAAGCGATCGCATAATTATAATCCCCGGCATCCATTTCTTTGGCGATGCGGGAATTTGCTCCATCTGCGCCAATAATTAAATCGACTTTGAGGGTTTTGGCAATACCCTGTGCGCCGCTTTCGGTATGGTCAACATAATGGATGGTATACGGGTCTGTATTGTTTATAGGAAAATCGAGTTTATGAACAGTGGCATTAATTAAATTTGCGCCGAGTTTTGCCGCGCGATCGCGCAAGAAGCCATCCAGCACTTCGCGACGGCACATTCCTATATATTCGTCTTCATTTACTAGATTGATATCAACCTCACGGTTCGAGGGCGAAATCATTTTCATTTTCCGCACTCGGCGATCGATAATCTCTGGAGGCAAATCAAACTCATTCACCATGCACAGGGGAATTGCACCGCCACAAGGCTTGGCATTGTCTAGCTTGCGCTCAAATAGGTAAGTTTCAATTCCAGCTTTCGCCAAGGTTTCGGCGGCACAAGAACCAGCTGGACCTGACCCAACAACAGCAACCCTTAGTGTCAAAGGTCTTCTCCCAATTTTGACATTTACCGAAAGTATACTACCATGTACTTTTGGCTGTTTTGTCTTTCTGGCTTACCCAAAAGCGTGAAATGCAACATTCCTTAATTTTTCGCTACAAAAGCCAAAACGCACACAGCCCTAATATGACTGGCTTACCATTGATGATTAAATAATCAAAAACCTGGGGAAGCGGTCAAACTTTACCCAGGTTCTATAGGAATCCGATTTGATTTCTGAATCACTCGTAGAGGTAAGGGACTAGGGACTGGGGACTGGGGACTGGGAAGAAGGAATAAAGGTGTACTGAGTTTTGTTCAAAAATCAAATATGAGTCCTATATTGGTTACTTTTTTATGTGGAAGGTAGAAGAAAGAAATATAAGTCAATACCGTTGGTGTTAAGCCCCAAATCCTCGTAGAGACGTAGCTAGCTTACGTCTCTACAGCAGACTATTTTTTACCAACAATTCCTTATTAAAAGTTAGCTCTTTTCAAAGTCAGACTTTAGTCCTTCTAAAACTTGCGTGGTCAGAGTTGGGTCAGTTATAAACCCAAGTTCTTTCCTTTCACCGGATTTAAAAACAGTAACCGCAGTAGCAGGTGGAAATTTTAGTAGATTAGGAATCCCATAAGAGATTTCTAAGCCATCTTCCCAGTAGCCTATAGCAATTTTGTATTTATCATCAAAAACCTTTTCAGCTTTTGATTTTAAATCTTCTAAGGAAGTCTTAAAAATTTCAAGTGTATATTTTGATACTAAAATTAAAACCACAGGTTTGTCAGATTGCAGTACTTCCGTTTTAGCATTTTCCTGATTAAGAATTACCGAATTAGCAGCGATCGCTGGAGATGTCAAAAGCATCAAGCTACTTACAACCATCACCAAAAACATTGATATCAGTCGTTTTCCGATTCCAGTAATACCTTTCATGATTTTCACAATATTAATTTGTCATAAGTAACTTAACACCTATGATAAAGTGACACAACGACAGATAAGACACTTAAGCAGAAAGAAATTTCTAGAAGGACAATTAAGACACTTTAGCCCAATAGACATCTGATATAAAAGACGTAGAGACGTAGCATTGCTACGTCTCTACAGGGGTTTCGGGCAATGTATAATTAATTTCCAAAGATGTCTACTGAATATCAAATTTCATCAATTTTGATTTTCATCCAAAATGGTTCCTTCCAGATTTGCTCCTTCCAAGTTTGCCCCATTCAAGTTTGCCCCATTCAAATCGGCTTGACTCAAATTTGTTTGACTCAAATCTGCAACAGTTAAATCAGCTCCTGTCAAATCAGCTTGATCGAGATTTGCTGCGCTCAGGTTTGCCTCGCTCAAATCTGCGTCACTTAAAGTATTTCCGAACTGGAGAAGCATTCGGAAGTTTTAACCGCAACTAGTCGATTAGGGGCTATTCACCAATTAATTGGATATTTGTCTATCCAATCTCCGTTTCTTTAGAACCGAGAAGGTGAATGGCTTTTCTCCGTAAGGCTTTTGCTATATCTATTAATCCATAAATAAATCAGAAATACCCCTACCCTACGATAGTTATTTTTCAATTAACGCATTGGTGTGGGAACCCATTTCTGGAAACCTTCTAAATGAATCCAATAAGCGTTGTAGCCAATAAATCCCCAAATTAAACCGGCTAATATCAGCACAGCTACACCAATTAATCGCAAAGTTCGATTTTTCCAATAGAGTGTTGGCGCGGCACAGATGCCGCCCAACCCTGTTAAAATAAAGCCGATGCCTGATATGAGTGGTTGTTTTGTTAGCCCCAGGCTGATAATGCGTGAACCGATGACGATCGCTACTAAACCAACAAAAAAAGCGTAAATGCCTATTGTTAATAATTCCCATCCTTGGGAAAGAGCGATCGCACTTGCCATGAACAACGCACCAAATAAAACGGTAGTTTCACCAAAAGCTATATTAAAGCTACCAATTACGGGCCAAGTCAAGATCATGTGCAAACCAGTGGTCAGAGCGATCGCACCCACAATCCCAAAACCGGGAATCCACTGTTTCTGACGAGGGTTATCTATCCCCTCATACAGATAGTAAGCCAGTAAAAACAACCCGGCTACCATGTTGATCAGCATTAGCGTGATGTAATCGATAAACACAATTCACCTCCGCGTGTTTACACATAATAATTTATTGCTTTTTACTTAGCTTTAACTTTGTTTTGATGGATAAAAGCATTGCTCGACCTCAACACTGTATTTCTTCTTTGTCTAAGTCTGTTAGATATCGCTTTGTGAATTTATTTTCAAATCAATTAAAAATGCTTCACTAACCCGTCTTTTTAAAACTTTGGTGAATTTATTGATTTCCACATCTATCCAATGGCATGTATTTTACTACATCTTTGGTATGACTTTTAATTATAACTACTTAAAAATTTTTTGTTACGCACTTACTTTATTACCTTTCTTCCCCCATTTGGATCTAACTTTCTTATGATAAACACCCCACTCTTGAATACCCCGTTGCTGAAGAATCGCTTTCGCATCGTCTATTTCATCCTTGACATTTTCTAATACAAGTAAAAAATTACCCTCGAACAATTGAGATTTATAAAATTTGGCTCTTTCTTTAGGGATACCCCTTTTTGCTAAAGCACTACTGATACTGTCTTCTTCACCCATTGCGCTTTTAATCCAGGCATTAGTCAAAAGCGATACTTTCTCTAAAGAATAACCTGCGTTTTTCAGTTCACCAAGGGCAGCTTCGACATCTTGACGAATTGAGAATATACCCACAGCGTATTTGCATGTTGTGAAAACCATTTTTACTTATACTCCTTTTAACTAGATTTAATTTAAGCTATGTTGACATATTTTTTCATCAGTCATAAGTATAGCTTTAAAGTATTGATATTTCGTACTAATTCTTGAATTAACTGTTACTTAACATGACGATTTTCAAATTTATTTAAGTCAGCAAAATATCACATATCAAATAATTTCGGAAAAATATGTCAAGGTATCGTGATAATCTCCAAAAAAGTGCCAAATTTCTCATTATTCATAGTCACAATCTTTCCAGATTTGAGTTTTGAAACTAATATCTATAAGGTAATGGGTATAATTCTCCCTTGTCCCCTTGTCCCCTTGTCTTTATTACCCATTCCCAAGGAGGTATTTATGGCAGGTAAATTAGACTCTAAAGTAGCAATTATCACCGGAGCTTCATCTGGGATTGGTGAAGCCACAGCGATCGCACTCTTCGCAGAAGGGGCAAAGGTGGCGATCGCCGCGAGACGTGGAGTTCTCTTAGATGAGTTGGCACAACGCATAGAAGCTAGTGGTGGTGAGGCTTTGCCAATTGTTGCGGATTTGACAGACGAAACTCAAGCAAAGAATTTGGTGCAAAAGGTACATGCTCACTATGGTCGCGTAGATATACTGATAAATAATGCAGGCTTGGCATTAGCTGGTGATATTGATGGTGCGGATACCTCAGATTGGCGACGGATGATAGACATTAACCTTTTGGGAGTGCTTTATGTGACTCATGCTACTATACCAATATTTAAAGCACAAAAAGCGGGGCATATCGTCAATATCTCCTCAGTGGCGGGTAGAACAGCGCGGGCGGGCATCGGTGTTTATAATTTGACAAAATGGGGTATCAACGGTTTCTCAGAAGCATTACGGCAAGAAGTGTATAAAGACAACATCCGCGTTACGATTATTGAACCTGGGATGGTAGACACCGAAATAGATAGTCATATAACTGATGCGATCGCTAAACAGCGTACCATAGAAAGGCGCAACTCTATCACACCACTGCAAAGCGAAGACGTTGCGGGGGCAATTGTTTACGCAGTCACTCAACCGCAGCACGTTAACGTCAACGAAATCCTCATTCGATCAACTGAACAAGGATGGTAAGCGTCGCTTTGCTCAAAGTCAAAAGAGTCAATAGTCAAACATCGTGAAAATGGATGTAGAGACGTAGCAGTGCTACGTCTCTTGGGGTTTTAGATAACGCATCATTAATTTCTAGAGATGTCTAATAGTCAAAAACCCGAATCCTGACTAAAAAATTTTCCATAGTAGCATCTCAAGCAATGAATGAATACTTCCGTGCGAATATTGATGCAATGGCTGGCTATGTTCCTGGTGAACAGCCTCAACCTAATAGCCAAATCATCAAACTCAACAGCAACGAAAACCCCTATCCTCCCTCACCGGCAGTGTTGGAAGTGCTGCGTAACTTTGATGCGGAATGGTTGCGACGCTATCCAAATCCGTTTGCACAGGAGTTTAGAAGCGCTGTAAGTGAAGCTTTGAAAGTTCCTGCTGATTGGATTATTGTCGGAAATGGCAGTGATGAAGTGTTAAACTTGGTGATTCGCGCTTGTGCTGAACCAGGACGCAAAGTAGTTTATCCTACGCCTACTTACGTATTATATAGTACGCTGACACAGATGCAATCAGCGGAAATTGTCGAAATTCCCTACACTGACGACTACCGTTTACCTTTGGCAGAACTAATCAGCGCTAATGGTTCTGTAACATTTATTGCTTCTCCTAACAGTCCTTCGGGACATGTGGTTTCAACTTCCCAACTGCGGAAATTAGCAAGTAGTTTATCTGGGGTTTTGGTGATTGACGAAGCTTATGTAGATTTTGCTGAGGAGAATGCACTCTCTTTGGTTGAAGAATTTGAGAATGTCATTGCTATTCGCACACTTTCTAAGGGATACTCCTTAGCAGGATTGCGTTTGGGGTTTGCGATCGCAAATCCGCAGTTGCTGAGTGGATTGTATAAAGTGAAGGATAGCTATAATATTGATGCGATCGCCTGTAAAATTGGGGCAGCCGCGATGAGCGATCAAGCTTATAAAAATGGTTGTGCCGATAAAGTGAAGCGATCGCGCACAAACTTAGCAGCAGACTTGAGACAGTTGAATTTCCAAGTATGGGATTCTCAAGGTAACTTTTTGCTGGTACAGCCGAAAGAAAAAAATGCCGAATATCTTTATCATGGCTTGAAATCGAGGGGAATTTTGGTACGTTATTTCCCCCAGCCGGGAATTAATGATAAATTACGGATTACAGTTGGTACTGATGAGCAAAATCAAGTATTGGTGGAGACGTTGAGTAATTTGATGAAGTAAGCGATCGCCCTCACTTACTTCACCAGAGCAAAGATATTTCGCGATTCAAAACCTAGAATTTGGCAACTTTGTACAACAGTTTCCGTGTAGGTGAAGCTGTTTATTTAGCGTTGCATATTGACGGGATAATTTGACAAACAACAGCTCCCCGACTTCGCAAAAGTTGTCGGGGATTTTGAATCACATACATGTTCAAAAAATAAATGTAAAGACGCGATCGGACGAAGTCTCTACACCGCGTATTGCACGCAACCGAGAAGCGCTATAAGCAAATGATTTAATTTACTTCAGTGATTTCTCTGAAGTTTCATTGTTATCTTACAGGCATTCTGAAATAGATATGCGATCCGTTTCTGATTTTGTAACGAGGTGGGGGATATACGCATATACGAGATCCCCCTTCTTTAAGAAGTCGAGGATCTGACCTGACAAGCGATCGCGTTCTTACAGCAGTTTTCATGTATTTAGACCACACTCATGTTTTCTGTATTTCTTCCTTTGCGGCTTTGCGACTTTGCGTGAGATAAAAATAATGTGGTTCAAATAAGCTAAAAATTGCTGTAAATGCAGGGTATCGCTCCTCGCAGAACGATTTTTCGTCATTCCACACGATTGTAGAGACGTTCCACTCTTTACGTCTCTACCAGGTTTTTTGGTAAAATGAGGGCGATCGCATCATCACCCCCAAACCGCACATATATAAAGCTTTGATTATTTATCCAAACTTTTCCCACGCATGGAGATTTTTTAGTTAAAATTGTAGTACAATTGTTCTAGTTTATAGATACGACAAATTAGTAAAGGCGATCGCCATCCTGTCAATACCTCAGATTATTTTATAAAAAAATCCTTGTTTCAACCACCCCTAAGTCTATTCTCAGGTTCAAAATATTTGAATTAACAGCAAGGGTAAGGCTTCACCATCAAATCAATCATCTCACACCTACCTAAATATTTAGTCTCATGTTACTGAAGACACAAGAGAAAGGTGCAATTGCAACCAAAGTAGATCGAGCAATTGCTCAAACTCACATTGAGCAATACGCTGAAGAAAACAAAAGCGTTGATCCCAAAAACTTCTACTTTCGAGCGCTTTCTGATGCCACCGAAACTATTCTACGTTATGCTTTCTTTTTAGCTGACTTGAAAAAGACGCACTCAAAAAAAGAGTATAAACAAGTACTTTCACAGTATGGTTTTTTAGGTGAAGAGAAAAAATATCTGAAGGTAGCAGCAGCTTTTGAGAAATTCTCTCCCGATAATTTAGCACCCATCGAACCAGCAACCATATTTCAGCTAGCACAAAATAGCAATAAATACCAGCCAGTACTCGATCAATTGCTGGATTTAGCAGAAATTTCCCAAACTGCGGTACGAGAGTTAATCAAACAGCACCGCACTCCCAAGCAACCAAAACCGCAAAAACCGAGTATTTGGCGTCGCACGAAAAATGGGGCTAGATACTGTCAAATTCCCCCAATTCACGAAGTAGATGAAAGAACCGGAACCACGCTACAAAAGATGATCGATGAAGAGGGATTATTACCACAACAAATCGTCGCGGAAGCTATAGCTTTACGTTTAGCATATCAGCAAGGGCGGATAAAATTCGTTGAATAAAAAGCAAATTAAGTTTAACTTATTGCGGATACAGCCTTGAGAAATGTATGGCGATCAACTTTGTGGCGATCGCCATTTTACGTTTAATATTAAATTACGAAAAACTCTGCGAAATGAGTGCGCTTACTCTGCGTCCCTCTGCGTTTAAAAACGCGCTCGGTTTGACGCAAAACTATACTAAAATTGAGTTATCTCAACAATATAACAGAGACGATCATATGCTAAATGCGGTTGAGTTTCAAGCAAAGATTCAAAATGGTTTAATTCAGATTCCTGAAGAGTACAAACAAGAACTCGCTGAAGGAGATGATATTAAAGTAATTGTTTTGGTCAATAAAAAGTCATCTCGACTCATAGATATTATTGATGAATTGACTGAAAATTCTATTCAAGTAGATGATGTACTCAGCCGTGAGGAAATTTATAACCGATAATTATGAGTGATGATGCATCTTAAATGAAATTTGCTTTGTAGGCTTTTAAACAATTTTCAGTAGAGTTTTACATCAAAATAATTATTGCTTATGGTACTTCTTGGTCGTAGGTGACGAAAACTGTGGTAATATGAACTTTATCATGGAAGTGTCGTAACTATGCCCAGAAATCTTTACGGACTTTCGCTGGTTAAGCTTTTTACTAGTTATTTCCATTTATATCCTTAATACATGAGGAACCCGACAGCGGCACAGCTTGAAAGCCTGTATCGACTTTGCCATCTACTAACTAACTTGATGTTCCAGCCCATCCACATTGTACGTTTAGATGAACGAACACTGAATCTGTTTATATTGGCTGGACGAAATGAAGAGATTGAGTTTGAAGTTAAGTTAGACGGGAGTTTTGAGTCATGACCCAAGTTAACTACGCTGCAATGACTGACCAAGAGCTAAAACGCTATATATTAGCACATCGGGATGACCAACAGGCATTTTACATCTATATGGATAGGCGGCATTCTCGACCTGACAAAGTTGTAATTAAATTTGACGATCCAAACTGGGAAGCAAAGGTGCTAGCAGCTATTCAAGAGAAACTCGATCAAAATATTTAGCAACGATCGCTCGCGCATTACACCCCAATTAAATCGAATAATAAAGCGGGAAAGACTTTGCATCCTTAGGTTTGACATACACTCGCTGTTGTGGTTCCAAGTTTAATTGGTCAAAGCGATCGCGTGTTAAATGCGCTGTCACCACCTGTCCATCATCTAAAGTTAATTCTACCTGAATTTCCCAACCCAAATGTATCAACCTGCTTACCCTAGCTGGTACACTTGAGCCGTTGGGAGAAGTTTCTATAATTACATCTTGCGGACGTAAAAACATTTCTGGGTTTGCCGAATCAAATCCGTTACCTTGGAAAATCCGCGAAGAACTCGGTAACACATTCACCGGTCCAATAAAGCTCATTACAAAAGCCGAAGCTGGATGATCGTAAATGGACGCTGGTGTTCCTACCTGTTCCACACGTCCTTTATTCATCACCACAATCTCATCTGAAACTTCCATCGCTTCTTCTTGGTCGTGAGTGACGAAAACTGTGGTAACATGAACTTCATCATGGAGGCGTCGTAACCATGCGCGTAAGTCTTTACGCACCTTAGCATCAAGTGCGCCAAAAGGTTCATCAAGTAATAAAACGTTAGGTTCAACAGCTAGCGCTCGTGCCAAAGCTACACGTTGTCGTTGACCACCAGAAAGTTGTGAAGGATAGCGATCGCCTAATCCACTCAATTGCACCAACTCCAGCAACTGGTCTACCCGCGCCTTTATTTTGCCTTTCGGTGCTTTACGAAGTTCCAAACCAAAGGCTACATTTTTCCGCACAGTCAGATGCTTGAACAAAGCATAATGCTGAAACACAAACCCAATATTGCGATCTTGCACACTTTGATATGTGGCATCCTTACCAGTGAGAAATATTTTGCCATTATCCGGCATTTCCAAACCCGAAATTAACCGCAGCAGTGTAGATTTTCCCGAACCCGATGGTCCGAGCAAAGCGACAAGAGAGCCACTTTTAATTTCTAGATTGACATCATCAACCGCTTTGAAACTGCCGAATTGCTTTGATACGTTCTCAACTACAATGCCCACTGATTCTGCACCTCTGGAACTAATCACCCGTTCGTAGGTACGTTAACGGTGTTATATACATATATCACACACAGGTGCTTTTGGATTAATAAGATTGCTCATGGGTAGTGGTTAAGAGTAATTTTTTACAGCCAATACCCAATAACTCACAAATCATTCTTTGGGCATCGCTTCGGTACCAAGAAACTTGGTGTAAGCCTTATCTAGGCAAACCTTTAATTTTTCTGCTACCACTTGTACATGAGGTTCGTAGAGCAGGGAATTGTGAGATCCGGGAACGTAATGAATATCTAATCCTCCGACAATTAATTCACCCCAGCCAAATTGAGGATCGTATTCTACACCTACAACTTCTTCCCGACTTTTATCATCAGTCCGCAAAAGAGTCAGTTTACCCGGATAAACTTGAAAACTATATTCGCTCTGAGCTTGGACATTAGCGTCGATAATTTTCAAGTGCTTGTCATTTTCTGCTAAACGATGCACAACATTTAATAAATGACGCGCAGAAGTCAAATAATGCTTGTATTTATGTTTGAGCATATACTTACCCCACCGGCTCCAACCCTCAGCATTTTGCTTAACGTAGGCAAGTCCTAATTGTGAAAGATGATCTAAATGCAAGGCAATTCGTTTCGCAAATGGCAATCGCTGTCTATAACCCGGACGGCAAGTATCAATCATCACGAGAATACCTACTTCCTGACCTAGCCGATAAAGTTGTTGAGCCATTTCAAAAACAAGTATGCCCCCAAACGAGTAACCAACTAGATAATAAGGACCATTGGGCTGAATTGTTTGAATTTCTTTAATGTAGTGCGATGCCATGTCTTCAACTTTTGTTAAGGGAGGCTTTCCATTTAGCCCTTGCGGTTGTATCCCATAAACAGGTTGCTCTGACCCCAAATACCTCGTCAAATCGCGGTAACAAAGAATCTCTCCACCAAGGGGATGGATACAAAACAAAAGTGGTTTGGAACCGTTGGGTTGAATTTTTACTAACGATGACCAAGGATCTGTGGATTTGTTCTGTGTGGTAGCGACTGATTCTGATGTCGTTTGATTATCAGTGCTTAGTGCTTGGATCGTCTGAGCAAGAGCTTCCACAGTCCCTGATTGAAGAAGAGTTGCTAGGGGAAGTTTTTTGGCAAATTTATTCTCTATTTGCGCAAATAAGCTAATTGCTGTTAAAGAATGTCCTCCCAAATCAAAGAAATTGTCTTTCACCCCAATCGGTTGAATACCTAAAACTTCTTCCCAAATCTGCGTCAATCTCCGCTCTAAATCATTGCAGGGAGGAACAAAAGTTGCTTGGGTATCTTGTTTGCTAGCATCAGGTACTCTCAGGGCAAGACGGTCTAGTTTATTGTTAGGTGTTAATGGTAAGGCATCCAAGAAGACAAAAGCACTCGGCACCATATAGTCGGGCAGTTTCCCAAGCAAATGATGCCGCAATTCACTATTACTAAGTGCTGAATCTTGGTTAAGAACAATATAGGCTACCAAGCGTTTATCTCCTGGTATGTCGTCACGGGCAATAACTGCGACTTCTTTGATCGCATCCATAGAAAGAAGTGCCATTTCGATTTCAGTGACTTCGATTCTAAAGCCTCTGATTTTCACCTGAAAGTCTTTTCGTCCCATGTGAACCAGACAGCCATCTGGCTGAAAGCGTCCTAAGTCTCCTGTGTAATAGATGCGTAGATCCGTTGCAGCTTGTCTGACGACATCCCTTGCTTTTTTTGGCTCAACTCGAAATACAGCTTTTGTCAGTTCGGGTTTTTGCCAATAGCCTAAAGCCAAATATTCACTTTTGATGGCAATTTCCCCTACTTCACCGCAACGCACTTCTTTACCTGCTTCATCAAGGAGTAAAATTTCCATATCTTCAACCGGGTAGCCAATCGGTACGGTGCTGCCCTCGATTTGGGTATCTTTATTAACAAGAAATTGGCGAACAGTTCCGGTTTCAGTTGAACCTAGACTAACAAATACAACACAATTTGCAGAAAAATGCTTTTTATAAAGATCAATATCTCTCCGCAAGACAGACTCACCACCTAATATGAGTACCCGAAGTTTGGGAAACTGCTCTTGTGCTGTTAAAATACCAACAAACTGGCGGTAGAGAGTCGCTACTGAATGATAAATAGTGATTTCTTCTTCAAGCAGCCAGTTTACTAAACTAGTTAATCCTTCTTCTTTCACATTCAAAGGATAGATAGATGCACCATTTAACAAAGCGTTACAGATGCCTCTCATTGCTCCCATGACACCACAGGAGTGGAGAAGAGTCAAGCGATCGCTTGGGCTGATACACAAAGCATTGGTATTATTCATGCAGTTATGCAGCACGTTGCGATGATTGTGCAAAACTCCCTTTGGCTTACCAGTTGACCCGCTCGTATAAATAATACAAGCAGGAGTATCAGGAGATATTAAGAACTCTAGGTTATCAGTTGAAAGGCTGCAATCAATATCGTCTATGTTTAATATTTGGCATCGATTTTGAGTTAATTCACAAGCTACAGCTAGATTCTGATTGTTAGTCACAACCAAGACAGCTTGTGAATCTTCTAAAATGTGGGTAAGTCTCACAATCGGTATTGAAGGATCGATAGGTACATAAATTTTTCCGGTCTTCAATACTCCAAAGATACCAGTAATAAAACTTGCACCTTGTTCTATTAACAGTGCGATCGCTTCTTTACTTTCTCCTCGCTGTGCTAAAATAGCTCGCGCTAAACGATTGGCATTTTTGTTTAACTGGTCATAAGTTAGTGTTGAAATCTTGCTTTTTACAGCAATTGAATTGGGATATTTATTTACTTGTTGTTGAAAACGATTTGTGATTGATTCCTCAATATCTGTTTGGGAAAATTTGATGAAGCTTTCTGTGGAGCTAATGTAATGGGTGCAAACAGGTTGAGGTTTTACATCCATCTCAGAAATTAGTCTCGATTGATTGCTCATTGATATCCTACAATTAGAAATTAAAGGGTACGCAATTTTTAGTTAATAGGAAATTAGCTGGACAATAAGTCTTTGAGCTTTTTCATTCGCTGGTACTTCTTACTCATGAAAAATCAAACCAGATTTGAGTTTAGTTAGCTTATAGAGCAGTTCTATCAGCTATAAATCTGGCTTTATTGACAGGATGCCCAAAAATAGATAAAGTACAGCAATTTTCTATTTTTTTCATGCCCAAAGTTTTGACAAGCTCAATTTGTTTGAGTTTGTCAATCTGACTTTTCCAAAAATAGATGCACTTGGTAACGGCAAAAAAAATTAAAACTAATAGTGTCAACCTTTATCTCAACTATTAGGACTTAGGCAAACTCATGAAAAAACGTAGACGCAAAGCAGCTTGCCGTATTGACCGCAGAGTAAGCAGAGGACACAGAGAAATCAGAGTTTAGTAGAGTTTTTGCGTAAGTCTTTCCTAACTATGAAAGAAAAAGGTTATAACACTATCACTGGTAGATTTATAATTTATCAAATATACTCTGGTAATGTTTTTTTTGCAACTCACAAATTTATGTATATTATTGGTAATAATTAACACCTTATAACAAGTTCCGGAATTTTGGTAGTAGAGCATCTATGTTTTCATCAAAACTTTATCTCTTTATTTGAAGATAAATATTTATTTGATAAATCCCAAAATGGGATGAATATTTTGTAGCAATAATATCAATTTTTTGATAATTTGCTGTCAAAAATTATTCAGGATATATTTTAATAAATCTTTTACTAAGTCTTCGCTAAGAACTACAAAAACAAGCTTTTATTGTGTGAGTTACTCTCAAAACAGTTAACCAGTAAAAAATGATGCTGGTGTATGTATTCAATTTTGACCAACATTATATATCAGTCTGAGTAAAGCGGCAAGTTAAAAGGCATGGTTTTAATCAAGAGTATCAGGATCTATGCCAAGGGATGTCTAACGACAAGCCTTATAAGCGTCTATGCAATTGTTAGACTAGTCTTTGCCCTGGTTGTTCTGCTTGTTTAATTTGTTCTTGTGGTGTGGGATATCGTTTCAACTGGTCATCATATCAATACATCCATTCTCGCGTTACTCCGCAATAATTTCCACAGTGAACAACCAATTCCCAAATTAATCAGATCAGCAGTATTGCTTTCAACAACCCTGGTATTAATTGTTGCAGTTTTTTATCCGCAGGTGTCTCGTCAGAGTCGGGTAGTTCTTCGGCAGAGGGCAAGTACCTCGGCTGGTTTTTTGTCAAATAAGAACATGATTATAACTATTTTTTTCAAGCTAGCTCTAGGGGCACAGCTTTTAGGAATAGGGAAATTTCCGCACTTGATATTCAGTAGACTCCACAATAGGATAGGATTTTCCCATCGCTGTGTCAAACTTCAAAGCGATCGCTTGCAAAACTGCTTCGGGTACAGCGTCCCAATGTTCACGAGTTTCCCAACGAATTATCAAGACAACTTCTGTGAGATCGTTGGGGTTGATCCAAACCTCTTTCCCAATAAATCCTGGATACTTAGCCAACGCTGCTGTCCAAATTTCTGCATCCTTTTGAATATATTTTTCTCGCAGTTTGGGCGGTATTTTCATCTTGAGTAGTTCGATAACCACACCTTTTATTCCTTGTATAATAGTGCAAATTTGTCAAAATAGAGTTGTAGGCTAAAATAGCGCTTGCTTTCAGCATAGCTTTAATTACTTACACACAAAAGCAAGAATCGGCTCCTTTAAAAAAACTAATAGGAAAAAAATATGGACAACAACAATTGGGTGCAACAATTATTAATGGTTGGTATTGGTACAACCTCTTTGGTGGCAGACAAACTCAAGCAAGTGGGGGATGATTTGGTCAAGGATGGCAAACTCAATCCGGAACAAGCCAAAGCAGTAATCGATGATATTGCACAGCAGTTAAAGTCCGAACAGGGCAACTTTGAAGGCAATATGCAACGGCAAATGCGAAATATGATGCAGGATTTTGGTGTTGCTCGCCAGTCAGAAGTGGACGAACTACGCGGTAGAATTGATCGTCTAGAGCGTCAAATTCGCGATTTAGAAAATAAGCTCTGGCGTTAGTAGGATGCGCTTTCTGATTTAAACTAAGTCTTGTCCTAGTGGTAAACAAGAATCCTAGACCACCTATGTAGGGAGGACTAACCGATGAAAGCAATTTTACTTAGCGTGGGTTTCATGCTGGTCTGTGTAGTGGTTTTAGTATTGGCTCAAGTTGGCGGAAAACAGGATACATCTGTTGCTCTACCTTTGACTCAAACTACACCAGCATCCACTACTGTAACTGAAAACAATACCCTGATAGCGAGCAAAACTATGGCTGATGAAAATGTCGTCACTACCCCCTCTGGATTGAAGTATGTCGAAATCAAAGAGGGGACTGGTGCTACTCCTAAAACCGGACAAAAAGTGACAGTACACTACATCGGCACTTTAGAAGATGGTACAAAGTTTGATAGTTCACGCGATCGCGATCGTCCCTTCGACTTTCAACTCGGCGTCGGACAAGTCATCAAAGGTTGGGACGAAGGACTTAGCACTATGAAAGTAGGCGGTCGTCGCAAATTAATCATCCCCCCAGAGTTAGGTTATGGTGCACGTGGTGCTGGTGGTGTAATTCCTCCTAACGCTACCCTGCTTTTTGATGTGGAATTGCTGAAAGCTGGGTAATGGTTAGTTGTTAGTAGTTGGTAGGAAATTCGGCGTTACTGATTTCATGTATGAAAATGATTTTGTGTAATATCAAAACCCATGTAGAGACGCGATACCCAAGCGTCTCTACATCTAGATTTATATCGCGATTCAGCAACGCTGGAAATTCAACCAACTACTAATCTTCTAAATCTTGGCTTGCTTCTGGAGAGATAATATGTTGTTTCATCCTTGCTTTTCTCTCGCTTGACGCAATTTTTGTCGTAGTTGCTCAACTACAACTTCCCCATCAATACCTTCTCCTCTATCCAACTGAACAATCGCAACCTCAACTTTTTGTCGTGTTTCTTCTACCCAGTGCTGATAACCTTTTTCCCACTCTAACAGCAGCTTCAAGGCTTTACTAAGAACTTCTTCCGCATCCGCATATCTACCTGTAGCAATTTGCGCTTCGATAATTTGCTCTAGTTCAGGTTTTAGTTGGATATTCATGATTTATACTTTTAGTTTATTTACAGCTTTAAGCTTGTTATAACAACACTCTTAGTGTTCAACCAAAGCGCTAGGCATTTTCTTATTGGTTCTTGACAACCCATTTAATAATATTTAAATAATTCTAAGTTTTTGAACCTGGTGGTCAATAATTACCTTGTTTAGCTAAATTTTTAAACTTAGTATATTGTGGGTCAAACAAAAGTTTCACAGTTCCTGTAGGACCATTGCGGTGTTTAGCGATTATCACTTCAGCCACACCGCGCTCAGGTGTATCTGGCGTATAATATTCATCTCGATAAAGCATAATAACTAAATCGGCGTCTTGCTCGATGGAACCCGATTCTCTCAAATCAGACAACATCGGACGCTTATTAGTACGCGCTTCCACACCTCTACTCAACTGAGATAAAGCAATAACAGGCACACTTAATTCACGAGCTAAACCTTTGAGATTGCGGGTAATTCTGGATAATTCTTGTACGCGATTATCGCCGGCACCTTCCATTAATTGCAAGTAATCTATGACAATTAATCCCAATTCTGTTCCCTGTTCTGCTTGCAAACGTCGCGCTTGACTCCGCATTTGTGTAACGGTAATATTTGGCGTATCGTCAATATAAATTGGCATTTCTGAGAGCATACCAATAGCACGGCTTAAAGGTTCCCACTGAGTTTGGCTAATGCGTCCACTCCGCAAATAACCACTTTCAATTCCCGCTTCGCTAGCTAATAATCGCTGCACCAATTGCTCTTTTGACATTTCCAAACTGAAAAAAGCAACGGGTAATTTATAAGAAGTAGCAACATTCTGAGCCAGATTGAGGCAGAAGGCCGTTTTTCCCATTGATGGTCTGCCAGCGACAATGATTAAATCAGAACGCTGAAAGCCTGTAGTCATGGCATCTAAATCATAAAATCCGCAGGGAACACCCGGTAAAGCTATACCTTGATGACGATTTTCTATATCCTGAAAAGCATTAATTAAAGTGTCAGCAATGTGAACTAAACCTGATTGGGGACGTTCTTGAGTTACGTTGAAAACTTTCTGTTCTGCTTGATCTAAAACTATGGGTAATTCTTTTTCTGTCTCGAAACCGAGATGGACAATTTCTGACCCGGCTTTAATTAACTGACGCCGCAGATATTTTTCTGTAACCAACGATGCTAAAGCGTCGATGTTAACAGCGGAAACGGTGCGATCTACAAGAGAGGCTAATTTATTTCTGCCACCAATGCGGGCAAGCATATCATGGTCAGCTAGCCAATTAATCACCGCCAGCAAATCCGTGGGTTTATGTTGAGCGAAAAGACGCAGTGCTGCTTGATAAATGTCTTTATGAGCGCTAATATAAAAAGCTTCTGGAATAAGACTTTCGCTAACTCGTCCGATCGCTTCTGGGTCTAATAAAATTCCCCCCAAAATCGCTTCTTCCGCTTCGATATTTTGGGGTGGCAAGCGATCGCTTCCATCACCTTGAAAACTTAGTTCTTCAGCCATAAACTATTTTATATATAAAGAGCGGGATTTTATATCTCTGACAAAATCCCTGGGATTCCTTAAGTAGTAAGGGCTTCAGCCCTTAAAAACGAAGATTTGAGCGGTAAACCGCTCACCCTCCGGGTTCTGAAGTCGCTCATGGGGGAGACCACGCCACTCTCCTCAACGCGGGGAACCCGCGCACAGAGGTGGCTCCCCAAGACCGCGCTGGCTCACTACGTTGTTTTAAGTTTAATTTCACCCACTTCCAAGCGCGACAATTTGCGATCGCACTCAATAGCAAACTTTCAAACCACAGACCAACACAAATTAACAGAGTGTGTATCTGTGGTTTAACAAAAAGCCGTTAGTTAGATACGACTTCAATATCCATTTGTGCGGTTACTTCCGAATGCAGCTTAATTTCAGCTTTATAAGTACCTGTTTGGCTGATATCAGGTATAGTAATACCGCGCCGATCTACTTCTAGTCCAGCGCTTTCTTTAATTGCATCTGCAACTTCTTGAGTAGTGACAGTACCGAAAATCGCTTCACCTTCACCAACTTGCTTGGCAATTCTCAAGGTAGCAACTTTTTCCAAAGCTGCTTTTTGCTCAAGCGCTTGTTGCTTGAGTTCTAATTGCCGCTGACGTTCCACCTCGCGACGGCGTTCAACTTGCTTTAGAATACCAGGAGTAGCATTAATTGCCAGCTTCTGTGGAATCAGATAATTACGAGCATAGCCAGGAGCAACTTCTACTAAGTCACCAGATTTTCCCAGCTTGTTGACATCTTTGTTTAAAACTAACTGTACGCGTTTCGCCATCGTTTTTCTTTTTTCTCTCTTTCCGGTAAAATCTGTCTGTTTTTAGCTTTGGGCAGGGTAACTCACATGATTTGTAGCTGTGTTCCCACAAGCTAATCGGAGCATATAGCTTAAAGCTTACAGATCCTAGCTTCATGTAGGGTGCGATCGCAACCATTAGCCACAAGAAACTTCACCAGTCCTTAATCTGTGAGTGCTTCTCGATCACCCCGCTCCCCCGCTCCCCCGCTCCCCCGCTCCCCCGCTCCCCCGCTCCCCCGCTCCCACTAACTCCCGCTCCCCCGCTCCCCCGCTCCCCCGCTCCCACTAACTCCCAACTCCCAACTCCCAACTCCCAACTCCCAACTCCCAACTCCCAACTCCCAACTCCTAACTCCCAACTCCTAATTCCTAACTCCTAACTAAAATTTATCTTTCATCCCCCGCAAACGGGCAAAGGTTTGTACTGGGTCGTTACTCTTAACACATGATTGTAACGTCGGCTGCTCCCAACGTAAAAAGGGATTTGTCCGCTTCTCCACCCCCAGTAGCGAAGGAACAGTCGCTTCTCCCCGACTGCGGTAAGCCTTCACTTCATCATATCTATTTTGTAAATCGGCGTTTTCTGTATCTACAGTCAGCGCAAATTGAAGATTTTTTAAAGTGTATTCGTGGGCGCACCAAACCCGCGTATCATCCGGTAGAGAGCGTAGTTTACTCAGGGAATCCACCATTTGTGTAGGAGTTCCTTCAAATAAGCGACCGCAACCCCCAGCAAACAGCGTATCACCGCAGAATAACTCCCCCGTTTCACCTGGTTGCCCTGGGGGAAAATAGTAAGCGATGTGAGCAGGGGTATGTCCAGGAACAAAGACAATTTCTCCGATTCTGTCTGCAAACTGAACAATAGAACCTTCTGCAAGAAATACTTCCTGTCCTGGTATTCTCCCCCGATCCTCAGCACCAGCATAAACCGTCACTTCCGGGAATTTTTGCATTAAGTCTTTATTGCCACCAACATGATCCTGATGATGGTGCGTATTAAAAATCGCCACCAACTTAGCGTTTAGTTTAGCAAGTTGCTTTAATACTGGTTCAGCCTCCGCCGGATCGACTACAGCAGCGATATTTTGCTTTGCATCGAAAAGCAAAAAGATGTAATTGTCTGATAATGCGTCAAGACGAAATACCTGCATGACACAACCCTCATCCTATGTTTCACTTAGCAGCGACAGGTCTACTTTACAAACTATATTAACTATTTATAATTCTTTAATCATAGCTGAAAATAACCATAAATTGTCATAAATTACAACCGTATTTACCTTCAAAATCAAAAAAACCTACCTTCAGACATAAATTACGTAAATATACTCTGGATTGAGTAGTAAACGCAAAGTTAAATTTATCTAGTTAGTTTCTTTATAAAGATACTAATAAGCCTCAGTATCCAAACAAAATAAATCACAGATATTTGCTCTAAGCTGTGAAATTTAATAATCTTTTAATTTTTCTACAGTTCCCTTTTGCAAAAAAGGTGAGCAAGTATTGCCATTTCTTTTTTTGCATCCAAGTAGAGGAATATGAATTACCAAAATTTTACGTACACAGACATTAATAATCAATGTCAATCGGCTGTTAAAAAGATTGTAGATCGAATTCTCCGCTCAGGAAAGATGAGTCGTCAAGATCATATCCTGCTTACCTCTACCGTGCTCGCTGAAGGTAATCGTAGCGAAGGAAACCGTCACCAAATTAATCGTGTATTTGATTATATCCAGACAGGTCAGCTAAAATTAATTGACTGGTAGCATCCGTAGATAATTGTGGCTATTTATCTATCTATAACTCAACACTAAAAAAGTTAATATGCCACATTTATCATGACTTTTAATAACGATAAATAAATAAGTTTATTGGATGTAAATACAAGAATTAAAACGATTGATGTAAATAAATATTAATAAATGTTGCTCCAGTTCATAAATAGCAATACTATAATATTTTCGCTAATTACCGTAAAATTACTAGTAAACTTTTATACTTAATTAAAAAAAGTTTGATTGATCCGTGAATTTTCTATTGAAATGGTAGCAGATGTAAGGTTAGATTGATTTTGATTTTTCTGATTGCAAGTAACATAAAATCTTTACATTCCGTATCACCAATATTTAAATGTTACTTTTCAAACAAGGGTGTGGTGAATCTACTACTTTTTTTGCACACATTAACAACAGCAAAATCTTGTGAGTTTACAGCAAAGCAAAACTCAATTGAAAGTTTCAATACTTGTCAGTGACCTATCGAGCGCTGGAGCAGGAAGGTGGGGAGGTGGAGGTGTTCGTTCATTTTTACTAGCTCAAGCACTCCAAAAGCTTCAATATCAAGTAGAAATTGTCGGATTTGTTTTTGGTGACGAGCCGGCAGTAATTCCTCAATCGGAAATTCCAGTTAGTAGCTTTGTTGGCTACAACTATCCAAAATTTATCGTATCAGCTTCTGGGCTTCTGAAAAAACTTGATGGTGATATTATTTATGCAATGCGACCGAAACCAACAACCTTCGGTTTATCTTTGCTAAAAAAATTAAATAATCATCGACCTGTAATTTTAGAT
The DNA here is from genome assembly GCF_025753815.1 of Plectonema radiosum NIES-515. Taxonomy (GTDB): domain Bacteria; phylum Cyanobacteriota; class Cyanobacteriia; order Cyanobacteriales; family Nostocaceae; genus Hassallia; species Hassallia radiosum_A. The sequence continues at coordinate 24,808 of NZ_JAOWRF010000133.1, forward strand.
ATAGACGACTGGGAATTAAGTTGGCATGGTGGTGATAAGTGGCAATATCACCCTTCAATTAAGCAATTTGCTAGAGACATTTTTAAATCAGATGGTGCTCTTAGATATCCGGATCATCCGCTTTATTTAAAGTGGGTTGAAGGGATGACACAAAATGCTAATGCTATTACAATTCACACCAAATTTTTAAAAGAGCGATTTGGTGGCTTTTATTTGCCCAATGGTAAAGACACTACTCTATTTGATCCCTCACGCTACGATCCTGAAGAAAGCAGAACACGTTATGGACTGACTGGCTATCGCATTTTAATGTTTCCTGGTGCGCCAAGACCATACAAAGGTGTTGAAGATGTATTGATAGCGTTAGATAAACTAAATGAACCAGATTTAAGACTGGTAATTGTTGGTGGCAGCCCTTATGATAACTATGATGCTGAACTCACTGAAAAATGGGGACGTTGGATAATTAAATTACCAAAATATCCATCTACAGAAATGCCTGCAATTGTCGCAGCAGCGCACGTTATTGTTGTCCCTCAACGGAATACCCCAGCAGCTTTAGCTCAGTTTCCATTGAAATTAACTGATGGAATGGCAATGGCAAAGCCAGTTTTAGCAACACGGGTAGGAGATATTCCTGATATTTTAGGTGAAACTGGTTATCTAGTTGAGCCAAGTTGCCCTCTTGAAATAGCGGAGAAAATTCAATACATATTCCAGCATTTAGATGAAGCAAATGAGCGAGGAAAGCTAGCCAGAGAAAGATGTGTGGAATACTACAGTATTGATGCAATGACAGCTACTTTAGGAAAAATCATGCAACAGATATAGTAGTGCATGGATGTATAAGTGTCATTCACGGTATTATTAATACGTAATATTCTGAGAGTAAATACATACAGTATGTTGGGCAATAAGCTACTAATAAAATTTGCTAAACCTTATCCAGGCTGGATTATTATCACAATAATCTTGGGGTTTTCTGGAGCTTTATTTAATGGAATAAGTACAGCACTAATTGTACCAGTGATTTTAAAAATCGTCGGACAAGAAGTGAATTTAACCAGCGCTCCTGGTATTCTCAAATTAATTATGTATCCCTTCGATCAGGTATCGGAAAGTTACAGATTACCGTTGATGGCAGGGGCAATTATATTTACAATTATTTTAAAAAATGCGGCAACTTATGCTAGCACGTTAGCATCTAGTACTTTAACGCGGATGCTAACATCAGATATGCGAGAAGCAGGAGTAAAGTTATTACTAGAAGTTGATATAGATTATTATGCCAAGATGAAAGTTGGTGATTTAATCAACCGTCTTGGTGGAGAAATTAATCGTGCGGCTAGTGCGATAGGGAATGCCGTTAAATTAGTTATTCTCGGAATGACAATTTTAGTTTTTATTGGCTTATTGTTATCAATTTCTTGGCAATTGACAATTGCAGCTACGTTTTTGCTATCTTTAGTAATGCTAATTAATCAGTATGCTATAGGTCGTTCCAAAAATTTTGGTCAGCAATTGTCAGAGATGTCTAAAGCTTATTCAATCAGTACACTAGAAACTCTGAGTGGAATTCGCTTAGTCAAGGCAACTGGTAATGAAGAGAAGGAATATCAAAGAATTAAAAAACTAATTCGCGATCGCGAAAAAGCAGAGTACCAATCCCAGGCTAATTCCGAGATAATCGCACCGGTTAGTGAGGTGATGGGAATTACGGCTTTACTGCTAATTGTCTTTTTAAGTCGCACCTTTTTTGCATCACAAATTGCGTCTCTTTCAGCGGTTATTTTTACATATTTATTAGTGCTTTTGCGGCTTTTGCCGTTAATTTCTCAGTTAAATACTGTCCGCAGTGCTTTTGCTAATACCACTAGCAGCGTAAATATGGTGACAGAGTTTTTACGACTCGATAATAAACCTTTAATGAGCAGGGGAAAGTTAGACTACACAAAATTACAGGAAGGAGTGCATTTCCATAACATTTCGTTTTCTTACCCCAATCAAGAGAAATTGGTGTTGAAAGATGTCGATTTATATTTACCCCGTGGCACTACTTTGGCTTTGGTAGGTGGTTCGGGTGCGGGTAAGTCAACCCTTGCAGACCTTTTACCAAGATTTTATGACCCGATATCTGGCAGTATTACCATTGACAAAACTGACCTGCGTGACTTTGATATTACGTCTTTACGAAAAGCGATGGGAATTGTTAGTCAAGATACGTTTCTATTCAATGATTCGGTGCGGAATAATATAGCCTACGGAAAACCGGAAGCTACGGAAGATGAAGTTATTGCCGCAGCGCAAAGGGCAAATGCTTATGAGTTTATCAGTAAATTGCCTCAGGGATTTGAAACGATGATTGGCGATCGCGGGGTAATGTTATCTGGTGGACAAAGACAAAGATTAGCGATCGCTCGTGCATTGGTGCAAAATCCGGAAATTCTCATTCTCGATGAAGCTACGAGCGCTTTAGATACTGTTTCTGAACGTTTGGTACAAGCTGCAATTGACGATCTCAGTCGCGATCGCACTACTTTGGTAATTGCACACCGACTTTCCACAGTCCAAAAAGCTCATCAAATTGCCGTATTAGATCAAGGACATGTTGTTGAGGTAGGAACTCATGAAGAACTGTTAAGCAAGAATGGCTACTATTCACGTTTGTACTCGATGCAATTTAGCGATCGCTCCCAAGTGAAGACCAAACCTCATCAAAGCTTGATCAGAATTTCTCATGAGATGCGATCGCGTCTTAACTCAATGATTGGTTTTTTGCGCTTAATACTTGATGATATGGTAGACAATCCCCAAGAGCGGCAGGAATTAATCGCAGAATCTTATAAATCTGCTTTTATAATTCTCAACGCTGTTGATGTTTTTGACGATATGCTCAACTTACATAATAGCTACCAATCAACATTAGTTAGTGAGCAAAATCATCATGATAATATTTTGAACAATATCTCTAATGAATTCCGTACTCATCTAAATCCGATGCTCTATTCTCTTCGTTCTCTAACTGATGATTTAATAGAACAAAAAAACGAAGAATATAAAGTTACCAAATCTGTCTACAATGACGCAGTACATCTACTTGGCACTCTCAAAGATTTTGAAACCAGTTATCAAAAGTAAATACATATTTACAGATTACCTAAAATAAATAATCATGCCAAATACTCATCAAAAAAATAAATACGTTTTTTATGCCAGAGAACTAAATATGCAGCCAAATACGGCACATCAAATTCATGATGTTCTTTGTGCAAATGCCGCAGCTAATTTAGGTTATTCCACAGTTTTGATTTATGGAAATAAGCACAAGGCTACTTTTAATCCTCTAGAATTAATTCGTCCTTCTCAACCCAAACAACCACATCAAGAATTCATCGATTTTTACAACGTTGATGAAGCTCTCAAAATTTTACCATTACCTCTGCCCTGGCCCATTGACCGCATAGCTAAAAGATGGTTCAATACTCAAGAAATAGTCTCAAAGTATTATTTTCCTAAACAAATCCAACCCCATGCTAAAATTGTTCATACACAAGATTGGCAATTTGTTAAACTCGCCATCAAGAATCAGATTCCTGTTATCTACGAACGCCATTATTTTCCAGACAAACAATTTGAGCCAGAAATTATTAATAGTCCATATTTTCAACTAGCAATAACTCAGTCTGAAATCATTAGACAAAGCTTGATAAAATATGGAATGCCGGAAAAAAAAGTTATCTGGCTGCACAATGGGTTTAATCAAGCATTTTTACAAAGACAACCGGAAGAAGCACAAGCATGGCGTCAAGAATTACTTGTCGATGGATGCAAGCATCTGGTTGTTTATTCTGGTGCTTTGTACCGCTTCAAAGGAATTGATGATTTAATTGATGCGGCAAAATATTTACCACAAATTCAGTTTGCTATTACAGGAGGAAAAGATTCCCAAGTCAAAGAATATCAAAAAATTGCTCAAGATAAAAATATCAATAATGTTAAATTCTTAGGCTGGATTCTCCCAAGAGAACGATTGGTTAGCTTGATGCAAGCTGCGGACGTTTTAGCGCATCCTCACTGTTCTGGTGAAGCTGCAAATTTTACGAATCCAGTGAAGTTTTTCCAATATATGGCTACTGGAACTCCCATTGCAGTGACAGAAATTCCACCTTTAATGGAATTCAAAAATACACCTTTAATAGCAGGTTGGTGTGAACCAGATAATCCGCAAAAATTTGCTGAATGTATCCAGCATATATTAGAAAAATATCCGAGAAAAGTACAAGGTTATACAGATAGTATAACTTTTGGTAAACAGTTTTCTTGGGAAGATAGAATCAAAAAAACTCTTAGCTATGTTGATACTTATATGCGTCCAGTGACACTGAATGAAGATTAAATTGCCAAAAAAAAGTAAGAAATAAATTTACGAAAGCATGATGAAAAAAAGTATAGGCATGATTACCAGCTACCAAGCTATTAACCAAAGTGATTGGCTTTGGCATCAAACACCTCATGCATTTGGTGAGTGGAAAAATATTCAAATACAAGCAAATAGCTCAAAACCAGATTTTCTATTGTTATACAACTTTTGCGACTTTGTTAAGCCTGTTGCCAAAAAAAGCTGGTTTAATAAGTTTAAAACACAGCCACACCAGAAAGAAAATATAACAAATATACTACGAGGAGTATCAAAAGAAAGAATAATTTCTTTAGTCAGAGAACCACCATTTACAGAGTTAAAATCAAAGCGAATTGCTGATTACGAAAACGCTTCTAAATACTGCGGTTATGTCTCTGGTCCCGATGATTTTGCACCAATACCTGAGTATATGCCTGCTATTTGGTATCATGCAAATTCGTTTAGAGAACTGAACGAAATGCCACCTCCAGAAAAGGTTCGTCCTTGCAGTTGGATTACATCGGGAATTGATCGCACGGCAAATCATCAGCAACGTCTTAATTTTTTAAAAATGTTGCGACAAAGCGGTTTAGTATTCGATTTATATGGACGAGATTTACCAAATTGGGCAGAGGGAAATGGCAAAGTTAATAATAAATGGCATTGCATGGCTCCCTATTATTACAACTTGGCAATAGAAAATTATGCTGACAATAATTGGTATGTGAGTGAGAAGCTTTGGGATTCTATTTTGGCTTGGTGTTTGCCAATTTATTACGGTGGTTCTGCCGCTGATAAATTATTGCCACCAGGAAGCTTTTTGAGACTACCAAGTATAGATGAAAAGGGTTTGGCATACATTCAGGAAGTAACGTCTACTCCTGATGCTTGGTACGCAGCGAAAGAAGCGATCGCTGAAGCTAGGCAGATTATTTTGCACAAATTAAATCTGCTGAATTGGTTAGATAACGCAGTTAACCAAATTACATAAATAAAATTTTAATTCAGGAAATTTCCATGACTAATGGTATCTATACAATCGGCAACGATGTAGTTTATAACCAACTCGTAGCTTTTCTTAATAGTGTTGAAGTCAATGTAGGTACAGATATTCCAGTATGTGTAATTGCCTATGACGACAACATTGAAAAAGTTAGTGCAGAAGTCGCTACTAGAAAAAATGTGACTCTGTTAAATGATGCCCAATTGTTTAAAAGTTGGGAAGATTTTTCTCTGCGAGTGTGGCAAACACATCCCACTGCTTTAAAAGTTTGGGAAGAACAAGGCATTAAAGGGGTGCGTCGAATTGGCATGAATCGTCGATACTGCGCTTTTGACAATAATAGTCTTTTTGATAAGTTTGCTTATTTTGATGCAGATATTTTAATCTTAAATTCTCTGCAATTAGTTTTTGAAAAATTGCAGGCTCATCCCCTAATTGTTTATGACTTTCAGTACAAAGATCCATCATTTATTTTCAATACTGAATCGGAAAAATTAGCAACTATTTTCAGCAAAGAACGCATAAGCTCAGATATTTTTTGCGCGGGTTTTTATGCCGGGACTAAGGGTTTATTTACCCCAGAAGAGCGGGATTACATAGTATCAAAATTAGAAAGTGGGGAAGCAGAAATTTTATTGATGAAAGCCCCAAATCAATCTGTTTTGAACTATATGGTCATGCGATGCAATATCCCAGTTTATAACTTATCTTTGCAATTACCTCCTAATGAAATAACTGGTTGTGCTGTTACTTCTGGGCACTTTGAGTTAAGAGATAACCTTTTGTACGACAAAGATAGCCAACTTACTTATCTGCATTATATTGGTTTGTCATCTAGTCTATTTGATAGAGTGTGCAATGGTGAAAATATTGATTTTCCCTATAGAGATATTTTCTTGCACTATCGCTATTTACATGAACCAGAAAAGCGACCAAAGTTTACAACTAAGCCAAGATATTACAATGCACCTCCTAGTTTAACTATGAGAGTTTTCAAAAAATTAGGATTAAAAACTTGAGGAATAAGAAATGAATCGCGGAATTTATATTGTTGCCAACGACCGGGTGATGGATAATGCGATCGCTTTAATTAACAGTATCCGATTTTATGACCAGGATACGCCAATTGTGATGATTCCATACAATGAAAATTATCAAGCGATCGCAAACATTATTAGCAATTTTACCAAAGTAAATATTTATGAAGACTTGGAATTTATTCAGAAGTTTTCTGACCAAGCTAATCAAATCTGTGGTGAAGATTTATTTGAACGACCGAATTTGCTTCGCAAGCTAATTTGCTGGTTTGGAATTTTCGACGAGTTTCTGTATATTGATACGGATATCATTGTTTTTGATAAAATAATTGATAATCTCAAATATCTAAAAGAATATGATTTTGTCTGTTATGACTATCAACACGTAAGTGGTATTTTTGAAGTCTTTAAACAACCAATATTAGAAAATCAACTTTTCTCATTTCATGAGGTCAAAGATGTTTTTAATAGCGGTTTTTGGGCTTCCAAAAAGCATGTGATTTCCGAAGAAGATGTTTGGAAAGCACTTAAGGAAGTTGCAGCGCATCCAGACTATTTTGATTTATCAACAGTCGATCAACCTATCATTAACTATCTCGTATTAAAGCATATAAAGCGCCGATTTAATATAGTTAATAGACCTGGTAAAGCACCTGGGAACTGGGCAGGTAGCCCTCATTTTCAAGCTCAAGGGTATATACTTATAGATTCTAAGTTGAATCAACCTCTACAGTTTCTTCACTGGGCAGGAATGCGAATTGAACCTGGTTGCCCTTATTGGGAAATTTGGGAGTATTACCGCAATCGAAATCCATCATTGCCACCACCAATTTTCCCAGTTAAGGTCAAAAAAAGTTCTTGGCAGCAAACTTTAAGTCAAATTAAAACTCTATTCCGCTTTCTTAAAAAGTAAGTTTTTCTGAAAAGCTAGATCCTCGATTTCTTAAAGGATACCGTTGATGAATCAGGGGTATTACCCCTCGCATAACGATTTTTAGTCATTCCAGACGATTGTAGAGACCTTCGGTTCGGAACGTCTCTACGAGGGTTTTTGGTAAAATGAGGGGTGTTAACCCCTATTCGCTCTTCTGCATCCTTAAAGAAGCCGGGGATCTGGATGCTGCGAATTTTCGGCATTGCTGAATTTTAATATGAAAATACTAATTCAACGCTCATAGACGTTCCAGCGGAACGTCTCTACAATAAGGGTTTTAATGTTACAATCAAACCCCAAAATTTAGAATTCATATTTGAAATCAGCAACGCTGAATTTTCACCTACTTATATCATGTCGGGTAGATTACATATGATGTAGAGACTACCAAGTGCTACGTCTCTTGGGGTTAGGATTTTTTTCTTAATGTCAATTAAACGGACATGATATTATCGATAATAAAAATCAAACTTACTCAAGGTAACAATTCTCAAACGCACTAAATTATATAAATGAGTAATGCTTTGACGGAGTTTAACTGCGACTTTTTCCATAAACGATCGCTTGGGGTATTCGAGCATTTTCTGTTGCTCAAAATATATGGACATCTCCTCTATCTTTGACTGTCCCTTTTGGATTCTGACTAATTCGGTTTTATCCTTAAAAAAGGAAATACCATCCATTTCACTTGATCTAACGTCTAAACCTGCCTTAGCAGCAGCTAAACCTATTGCGTTTCCTTCCCCATCATAAATTCCATTTAATTCAAAATAATTGCCGAGTGTCTCCCATTGTTTGAAAAATTCAAGTTCTTTTCCAGAGTCTTTTGTAATTGCAAATAAATACTCGTAAACAAATTTTACCTTTTCATTTTCTAGGTCTATATTTAGCTTTTGTGCAGCTTTTTTGGTGACTTTAAATTCTCTCTCCAATTTAGCACTAGCAGTCCCTGCAAGAACTTTGGCATACTTTTTGGGCATAATTTCACAAGTTCTTGCTGTTATTCCTACTTTTTTAATCCATTGCATATCTGCTGGCACTGGTGCTAGTATCCGCATATCTGCATCAATGAATATGCAGGAATTAAAGAGAGATAATGCTTTTGCGATCGCAAATCTTTTGTCATGATAAAACTTAACGTTCTGGGAGCGATGCTTAAAGGCTAAAATGTTGGGTTGTTTATTAAAGTCGCTGAGATTGTCTGTTAAAACTATAAAACAAGTTTTCGGTGAATATCTCTCTATATCTTGTGCTACTAACAAGGCAAGAGCGCGATATTTCTTACCAAATGCTATAGTGCAAAAGCAAAATTCTGGCTCTGCTTGATTCATTTTTTTTTAATTTACTACTTGAGATAGAAAAAACTTTCTGACAATTAAGTACAGCTACTAAATTCAGTAGTTTTACTTAAGATGTAGTTGAATAAATTAAACAATATTAAATAAAATATTTTTAAATTTTCGATTTAGAGTATTATCAAAATTCATCCAGAGTCGCAGAAAAAGACGTAGAATTTTTATAAAAAGCGATCGAACGCACTTGACATAATACAATAAATTTGGACACAGGATTTATGTGTCCAAATTTATATTCAAGGCATAGAATCTAAATCTAGAGATGCTGTTCCTTGACGTTCTATAAAAGCCAGCATACTTCCTAACTGCAACCAAACTAGCACGCTTGTTAAAAGAGAAACTGTTACACCAATTATATAAGCAAGGAACGGTGGAAAACCGAATATCTCAAAACCTGATGTAAGAAATAAACAAACACCACCAGCGATTCCGAGAAATGGGACAAATAATTTTTTTATCCAGAAACGAGAACCGAAATTTTCTGCACTCTTTAATTGCAATTTTTGCATAATTAACTTTAGGGTTCCAGATAAGGCTGCACCAGAGGTTAATGCAACAAATAAGCCTACAGCTAACAGAAAGTATGGTGGATGTAGAGGGTAATAATACATGAAAACTCCTGATTTATATGGTAATTAGGAATAGGGAGTAAGTGGGTGGTTTAGATTAAATATAAAACCTCACCCTCAATCCTTACGAGGGTAAGGAGAGGAAAGCGGTCGGCTCTTTGAGGTTTTATCTTATATTTAATTAAGCCTGCCTACTTCAGGAATATACTACTTTTGAGTACAGGCAATCTTTACCTTGCCTTCCCCATTCTCCACAGCGTGTGTTGTTACTGTTTTTTTCCAAAAGAAACAAGGGATGTAGCAGTTGGTAAAATAGCGGCTGCACTTTCTCTAGAAAATTCTGTCAAAATGCCGATCGCTACATTCAACAAACGATTCGGCTTTAAGTCATCTTTCACCAGATTCCACAGTCGTTGAACTTCTTCGGTGTGAAGACGGTCATCCTCAGTTAGAGCAAGCAGCAACTGTCTTTGGATAAACTTGCCTTCATCAGACAGTAAATATTGTAAACCTAATTGCGCTGTTGGTAATAAATCAAAGTTGTTATCAGTGCGAGCGATCGCAATTAAATTTTCTAATCGCTGCCACTGGAATTTTCCATCTTTGAATAACACATTTAATAAGCGTCGCTGTAATCCTGGAGAATCCCCTGTTAGCAACCTTCGTGCTACGTAAGGATAAGCTACCTCGACTATTTTAAAATTAGGATTGAGGCTTAAAGCAATACCTTCTTGCGTCACCAAAGAACGAATAATTAAGGCAAACTTCGCAGGAACGCGGAAAGGATATTCATACATCAATTCCGAAAATTCATCGGTAATTGTTTTGAAATTAAAATCCTTGACGTTTTTGCCAATTGCGTTTCCCAGCACCGCTTCTAATGCCGGCACAATCGGAGCAATATTCGTTTCTGGTGTGAGAAACCCTAAATTTACTAAGTCTTCGGCGAACTCATTATAATCTTTATTGACTACATGCACCAACGCATCTACAAGAGTTTCTTTGGTGGTTTCCTCTAGCTGATCCATCATGCCGAAGTCAATGTAAGCCATGCGACCATCAGGTATGGCAAACAAGTTACCCGGATGGGGGTCAGCATGAAAGAAACCATGTTCTAACAACTGTTGTAAACCTGAGGTGACACCAATTTGGATAATCGCTTCTGGGTCTAAACCGACACCGCGAATGTTTTTCGTATCTGTGAGTTTGAAGCCGTTAATCCATTCCAGGGTTAAAACGCAAGTGTTGGTGTAACTCCAATAAATAGCTGGTATTTTGACTTGCGGATGGTTGCGGAAGTTACTCGCAAATTTTTCCGCGTTGCGACCTTCATTGATGTAGTCGATTTCTTCAAATAACTTTGTGCCAAACTCGTCCACAATTAAACTTAAATCGTGACCGAGATTGAGTGGCAACCAAGGACTCAGCCAACCGGCTGCCCAGCGCATTAGATAAAGGTCGAGTGTAATTACTGGACGTAAGTTGGGTCGTTGCACTTTTACGGCTACTTCTTCGCCGCTGTAGAGACGACCACGGTATACTTGACCTAAGCTAGCCGCAGCGACTGGAGTTGGTGATAATTCGCTATAAATTTCTGCAACGCTTGCCTTGAGTTGAGTTTCGATAATCCCATAAGCGATCGCATTATCAAAAGGTGGCAACTGGTCTTGTAGCTTTACCAGTTCGTTTAAGAAATCTTTGCGTATTAAATCCGGTCTGGTCGAGAGAGCCTGACCTACTTTAATAAAAGTTGGACCCAAAGTCGTTAATATTTGTCGCAACTGGATGGCTCGTTTGAACTTGTTTCGTTCAACTTCTCCACGCCATTCATCCCACTTTAAACCAAGAATAAATCCTGCAAAAAACCAAACTACCTTTATTGCCCGTGCGATCGCTAGCCAGGGACGCAAGCTGTAGTAGCGAGCGATCGCATTTGGATTGTAGCTCATTAACTGAGCAAGTTGATACTGACCCACGCCGACCTTTGCCTCTTAAACCGATAATTTTACTGTTTTCTTTGCTTGTCTTGCCCAATCACAAGTTGGTTCAAAAGACAATATGTTTGTAGTTTTTATCTACAACTATCTACAACTATTAAACTTTTTACATTTCCGGGTAACTTTCAAGGCAATGTTAGCCTGGTCGGTTCCCCGTTTTTTTTATCTTTATTCTTAATTATACTTTATAAAAGTACAAAGACTTCTTGCAGAAAGTTTAAGAAAATAGGCTTTGTAAAGTTTTGTAAAGGTTAGGAAAGCTGGTAAAATATCTAATAGTGTTGCGGCTTGAGGTTAAAATACTTCCAAGCCTGTGGTTAAACCTAAATTCAAAGGCTTGGCGAGAAATCAAAGGTGCAAAGTGACATAAGACGTAAATAAAGTTTGTCTCTTTACCCCTTTGTTTATGCAATTACAGCAATTTTCGGGTAAATAGACCCTTATTGTAGAGACGTTACATGTAACGTCTCTACATAGGTTTTGTTTTTTGATGTGTGGTTCAAATAACTGCCTTAGGGAAGCTTAACGTAGTTATCGCGTTTTGGTTAGTTTGGGATTTGTGCGATCGCTGCCGTCTTTGACAGGAGCGATCGCACTTATAATTTTCTTATAATATCAACGTTAAATCCAACACAAATCCAGGTAAGATATCTTCACCTGATAAATAAGCAGGATTTTCTAAAGTTTCTACTTTTTTAAGAGGACGATAAATTTCGACTCGCTTGTTTTTGCGGTCAATTAACCAACCCAATGTTGCACCATTGTCAATATATTCTTGCATTTTATCCTGCAATTCTTTGAGAGAATCAGTACGCGATCGCAACTCAATTACAAAGTCAGGACAAATTGGAGCAAAACTTTCTTGTTGTTCTGGGGTTAAAGCATTCCACCGCTCAATTTTCACCCAAGAAGCATCGGGGGAACGTTTAGCACCATTGGGTAGGGTGAAACCAGTTGAAGAGTCAAAAACTTCGCCTAAATTATTCTGAGAATTCCAAATATCTAGTTGAGTGGTTATTTTAACATTACGTCTGCCAGTATCACTACCTGTAGGTGGCATAATTAATAATTCCCCTGATGCTGTGCATTCAAATCGATAATCGCGGTTGTTTTGGCACAGTTGGAAATATTGCTCATCAGTCAAATCGATATTCAATTTTAGTGTAGAAGGTAAGGCAATTTGCAGTGCTTCCATAAACTTACCTAAAGATTTGTGGATGGTGAATACTTTCTATTTTAATCTTATATATTAATGCGATCGCTCTGCCTGCCGTAGGCATCGCTTTACGACGTGATGGAAAACGCACACCACACAACTTGCAACAAAACGTAAGATACCAACACACACAGGCGTAAGTCCTATGGAATTACATAAATAATTATTGGCAAAAAGTCAATTTCCAGATATAGCATATAGTTTTTTTCTAAAAGCTTTGACCACTAAGCATAAGTTAGTGTATAGTCTCTTGTTAACTAAATACAGAGAAATTCTGTCTATGATTCGAGATTTAGAGCAGGTACGCCAAACACCAGCTTCCATCATAGGAAATTGAAACTTATGAGACAAGCTTGGCTACCATTTGCAAGTTATAATCTTTGGTCTTTATCAAATTCACGAGTGGGTCAAGAATTCTTGTTTTGTGATATGAACCGAGGCTTTAAGAAAGTTCGTCAGAAAGAACCTCAAGTTAAAGTTCTCTTGGAAGACAACAAACATCAGCGAATTGGTAAATTAGCACAAGCCGGGGTTTATGAATTTTATCAAGACCCCAAACTTTTGTCACAGTCTGATGGTGTGGAAAAAGTTGCAGCTATTTTGAAACTAAATCAAGAGCCAGAGGAAGTTCAAGAGCGAATCATTCGGATTCTGAAGAACTATTGTAAAGAACCTATTTTAGTTGGCAAACAAATTATTCAGTTGAGCAAAGGCGATGAGGGATTTCCTTCACCGATAATTATCCAAGAGGGTAGTTATTGTTTCAACCTATATGCACCAACTGATTGCACTTTTAAACAGCCAGATGGTACTATTCATATTTTAGATTTCAAGACAGGTAAATCAGACTTTGACCGACGACAGGCTTACGTTTACCTGTTAGCAGCTAGCTATCTCTATCCACAACAACCATCTGTTGCCTCATTCTACAACTTAGAAATTGGCTTAACATCTGACATAATTATAGCCACTTCAGAACAACTTAAATTCGTGCAGATAGAGCTACAAGATATAGCGAAACAGCATGAGTTGGAAAAAAAGCGTTACTGGGAAAATCCAGATGATTTTGCGACAATATTTCCCCCTAATCCTGGTACTTCCTGTAACTACTGCATATTTAGTTCAATTTGCAAATTTTCTGTGTGTGAGGTTTTGAGGTGATTGCGACTGCAACTGTAAGTGTTCATAAACCAGCAGCATTTTCAAGCGAAATTTTTCGTCTAAATTTTTCACATCTTAATATAATGTGCTTTCAATTGAGTCCTGATCTGGAACAGGAGGAAGGCATCCGCTTGAGCTTCCATCTTAGTCGTACCTTACCCCAAATTGTCGTTATTTGGGATAAGCCATATTTTTATGCTCTGGCAATTCCCAATTACCCTATCCGTCTTCTAGCTGAAGAGTGGCAAGATATCCTCGAACAGGTTGTTGAAGAAGGATTAACAGACTTTAGCGATCGCACTTGGCAATTTCAAGAAGTTCCACTTACTCGAACAGCACCAGCAAATGTTATTTCTCAACTGGCTTATCAGATATTAAAGACAGCTAAAACGTATCCCTTTTCGCCAAAAACTATTCCGTATAAAAATGGTGTGCAAGTAAGGCAAGAGCCAAGGTTTTGGGCAGAACCTATCGAAATCAACGAAGTTTTACAGCCTGGTATTACTTTAACAATTAAGAGCAAGTTTTTATCAATCAATAATTTGGCTGAGTTTTATTTAAATCATCTCGACAAGCAAAACCCAGAGAAGCTTTTAATTGGTCTGAATGTTCGTTCTCGTGATATAGAAGGTAACGGTATTATCACCCAGCTTATTAGGCAGCCTACCTTAGAACATAAGCAAAAACTTATTGGTCTGGCAAAGAGCGAAATTAGTAAGCAAGCTTTGCAAGATGTTTTATCTGACGAACTCTTAGTGGCTGTCAAGTTTGGCAAAAGTAAAAAGCTATATGAATATGGTATGACAGCTTTGCGTCCCTGTGTCACATCTGAAACAGCCAGCCGATTTGGGGTAGAGTGGGGAGAATTACTTAATCAAACTAAAATTCCTTACCAAAAACGGAAAGAACTTTTAGTTGACTACAAAAAAGAAGCAAATCAGGCTTTAGGTGCTTATGGATTTGAGCTAGGACTTAGCATCAACAGCGTTCAGAATCGAGAATTGTTTTGGCAACCTCCTGTTCCGATTGAAGATACACCCCTGCTATTTGGCAACGGCTTTATTGGCATTCAAAGCAAAATCCTCACAGGTCTTTCTAAAGGTGGTGTTTACCGCCGTCATTTTAAATATAGTGACGCATCCAGACCTATTCGGATTACTGTTTTGAACCTTTGTGATTTATCTTTAGATGTCTTTCAGAAAGAACTTAAGCAACGGTTAAAAAGCTATAAATTTGAGAGCCTATTTTTTAGCGACTCAATATCGCTAAAAAACTTAAGCGGAACTGAAGCAAGAGTCAAAGTGGAGAAAGCAGTCAATGAACTAATAGAGACTCCACCTGATGTAGTTTTGGCGTTTTTACCCCAGAGTGACCGTAATGCTGATGAGCAAGAGGGGGGTAGTCTTTATCATAAAATATACGACCTATTGCTCACTCGCCAGATAGCTAGCCAGATGATTTATGAGCATACCTTGAGAAATCCCAAAAATTACAAATATGTTCTCCATCAGGTGGTTCCAGGAATTCTCGCCAAGCTGGGTAATTTACCATTTGTCCTGGCTGAATCTTTATCTATTGCTGACTATTTCATTGGTTTGGATATTTCTAGAGAGTCTAAGGCAAAACTGTCTGGAACAGTTAATGCTTGTGCAAGTATTCGTCTTTATGGCAAGCAAGGAGAGTTTATTCGCTATCGGCTAGAAGATGCTTTGATTGAAGGTGAAGAAATTCCTAAACGAGTGCTAGAACGATTGTTACCAGCAAATGAGCTAGAAAGCAAAACTGTACTTATTTATCGTGATGGACGCTTTTGCGGTCAAGAAATAGCTAATCTACTACAATGGGCTGAAGCAATTGGCTGCAAACTTATATTAATAGAGTGTAAAAAATCTAATATTCCTCGACTATATAACGCGATCAATAAAGTCATAACTGCACCGGAAAAAGGTTTAGCGCTGCGTATTTCTTCTCGCGAAGCAGTTCTGGTAACAACTCAGGTAATTGAGAAGATGGGTCTTGCTCTTCCTTTACGCTTAACAGTTATTGTTGGAAACCACCGAGTTTTAATATCTCCTCCTATAGAACAAATAATTGAAACTACCTTGAAACTTACTTTGCTGCATTATGGTTCATTAAAAATGCCTCGCTTGCCAAAGCCAGTATATGGAGCGCATAAAATGGCAAAACTGCGATTAAGGGGTATTTATCCAAGCAGTAAGTTGGAAGGTGATTGCGAGTTTTGGCTGTAGTCGCGATCGCACTCCACAACCTTTTATCCCCAAGCGCTATATTAAAGCTAAATATTCCAACTTTCTACGCTGAGATTTCTAGAATGGAAGACACAATTAACACGATTGAAGAAAGTTGCGAAAACACAGAAGCGATCGCTCTTGCTAAAGCGATACAAATCCAAGATAAAATCAATCAACACCTCAAACAATTATCCTTAGAACGCTTACAAGTTGTCGCTGACTTTGTAGCTTACCTTGCAGATAAAGAGAGTGAGGAAGCAACTCAAGAACTTGAGAAAATTCCTGGGCTTCTGGAAAAAATCAAGAAGAATCGAGAAACAATTTCCAAGGCTAGCTTAGTAAATTGGAAAGCGATTCGCTCTGATGTATGAAGTAATCTTGTATCCTGATGCTCAACAGTTCTATGCTGAGGCTGACAAAGCGCTTGCGAAAAAGATTGCTAGATGCTTAGAACTGCTACAGCAAAATCCTCGCTTTCACCCAAACATTAAACCTCTCAAGGGAAACTATTCAGGTTACTACCGTTTTCGGGTTGGTGATTATCGGGTTATTTACTCAATTGATGATGAAACTATGCAAGTGTTGGTAGATACGATCGCTCACCGTAGCGAAGTTTACGATTCATAACTTCACCGCAAGCAGCGAATCGCTTCTAAAAGCCCCCGTGCTTTATTTAAGGTTTCTTCATACTCTTTTTCTGGCTGGGAATCAGCTACCATACCGGCGCCTGCTTGCACGGTGACTTTACCATCATGGACTACCATTGTCCGGATAGCGATCGCACTATTTAATTGTCCTTCAAAATCGTAATACCCATACACCCCAGAATATACACCCCGCCGACACGGTTCTAATTCGTGTATAATTTCCATTGCCCTAATTTTGGGTGCGCCACTGACTGTACCCGCTGGAAAGCAAGCCTTGAGTAAATCCCAGGCACTTTTACCCGACGCTAGTTTACCCACAACATTACTGACAATATGCATTACATGAGAGTATTTTTCTACCACCATTAATTCATCAACTCTCACACTACCACTTTCGCATACCCGCCCCAAATCGTTACGCCCTAAATCTACCAGCATGACGTGTTCGGCGATTTCCTTGGGGTCTTGTAGCAAATCTGCGGCTAAAGCTGCATCTTCCTGGGTTGTTTTCCCTCGTGGACGGGTTCCGGCAATTGGGCGGACTGTGGCGATTATATCATCTCCATCGCGTTCTGCTTTCACCATCACTTCTGGACTGGAACCGATAATTTGCCAATCATTGAAGTGAAAGTAAGACATGTAAGGGGAAGGATTAATTTGGCGCAGAGAACGATAAAGCGCGAAGGGGTCGCCAGTGTATTCTGTTGATAATCGCTGGGAAACAACTACTTGAAAAATGTCACCAGCTTTGATATAATCCTTTGCTTTTTCAACTTGGGCACAAAATTCATCTCGCGTGAAGTTGCTCGTATACTCCCCCACTCCCGCACTCTCCCTCTCCCCCACTCCTCTACCTGGCGGTGTCCATTCCAAGATAGTATTTTGGGGCGACAGAGGCAAAGATAACTTGTGAACCATCTGGGTGACGCGATCGCACGCCTGTTGATATGCTGCTTGTAAAGACGCAAAATTTTGGGTCTCTACATCACGTAAATCAGCATAAGCAACTGCCCAAATTTTCCGCTTCACCTGATCGAAAATCAACAGGTGGTCTATCTGCATCCATAACCCATCCGGAATATTACGCTCATCTTGGGCATGAATTGGCACGCGCGGCTCAATCCAATTAATTAATTCATAGCCCCAAAATCCGAACAAACCGCCAATTCCCGGTGGTAATTGCGGTAACTTTACTGGATGAAAAGGTTCCAGACATTTACTTAAAGCTGCAAATGGATCGCCTTCAAAAACAATTTGCGAACCATCTCTGTGGGTTTGAGTGGTGTTATTTCCCCTTGCTGCCAAAATCCATAAAGGATCGCAACCCAGTAAACTATAACGTCCCAGTTTTTCGCCACCTTCTACCGACTCCAACAAAAAGCTATAAGGCTGACCCGCGCATACTTTATACCAAGCAGATACGGGCGTATCCAGGTCTGCTACCCATTCCTGATACACTGGGACAAAATTACCTTGTTTAGCTTGCTCTTGAAATTCGGCAAAATCGGGAAAAATCATAAAAAGCTTAGGTATTTAAAATTGGCGATTAGACATCTGGTAAAAATTATTACGCCACCCCGCGCGAAACCCTTGTAAAGACGTTCCATTGGAACGTCTCTACGTTTTTTATGGAGATGTCTGTTAGGGATTGGGAATTGACGATCAAGCATCGATAATAATTCATTTACCTAGTCCCCAGTCCCCAGTCCCCAGTCCCTATTCCCTATACATCGGAAGGAAATTTACCGCTAAACTTAAGTTTAGCTGCACTGGGGTTGCTGCCGATGTTGCGTGGGACATAACCCACTTTCTCACGACCTTGATTTACCTTTTCAGGGAAGACACCATCAGCCGGGTGGAGATACTGAGTTTCGCCGGTGGGATAAATCCGGTAGATTTTGTAGTCTGTGATTTTGAATTTCCGGAGTTGACCGCCTAGAGCGATACCGTATTCTTTACGAGCCAAGTAAAGCAGGTTTTCGCCTTGGTTCATGATAGCAGAGCCGCCTGTAGGCATTTCAAACACTTGTTCTTTGGGGCTAGTCCAGGTGATAGCGTACTTTTCTTCTTCGTATGCTTTTGAAAGCAGACCGCCAGTGCTGCCACCGAATATGGGAGTTTGTCCAGTTAGTGTTTCTGCCATAAAAAATTGTCTCTCAACGTTTTTAGGGCATCGTAACACTGCGACCTGGGTCATGTTGCGATCGCGTTATAGACTGTAACAGTTCTTTGTTAATTGTTGGGCATTGGGCAAAGGGGAATGGGGAAAGGGGAAGAAAAATATAATACGTATATTTAAATAACTCTTTATTTCCATGCCTTTACCCTTTACCCTTTACCCTTTTCCCCTCTTAAAAAAGCCCTATGCCCCATGCCCCATTTTCAACTCCTCACTTTTTTGACTGACAATGGGGATGGTAAAGTGAAACTGACTGCCTTTGTCTTTGCCAGTTGAGGAAGCCCAAATTTCTCCACCCCAACCATTGACAATTTGACGACATATTGCTAGTCCTAAACCAGTGCCGCCAGTTGTACGTCGCAACGCTCCCTCTTCTTGATAAAAGCGGTCAAAAACTACTTCTAATCGATTCGGTTCAATACCACGTCCAGTATCAGCCACAGTCACTTCAAGCATTTGATCGCTATTGCGAGTCGCCTTAATGGTGATTTCTCCTTGGGGAGGTGTAAATTTACAAGCGTTATCGACGATTTTTGCTAGTACCTCTACTAACCAATCGCCATCCGCTCTGATCAAAGGTAAATTTTGGGCAATTTTACTCTTGATTTTTGGCTGCTTTTCTGTATTCGGGCGAGTGCGAAAGCGGCTGATTGCTAATTCCACGCACTCTTCTATGGTCAAAGATTCTGGATGCCATTCTACCCGACCACTTTCTAAATTAGAAAGTGTTAAGAAATCTTGCACCAGTTTCCGCATTCGTTCGGAGTCAGTTAGAGCGGTACTCAGCATCACTTGTTGCAATTCTAGAGGCATATCCGGTTCGCTGGCGAGGCTTTCCAGGCACACCTGAATAGTGGATAGAGGGGTGCGGAGTTCGTGCCCGGTGATGGCTATGAGGTTGCTGCGGGTGCGGTCGAGGGCTTCAAGTTGTTGGTTGAGGTCTTCTAGGTTAGCATAAGCTTCAGCTTGGATCAGAGCCGAGCCAACTTGGGTAGCGATCGCTTTGACTAAATCCAATTCTCCAGCTTGCCACTGATGGGGAGGCAAACTGCAATAATGCAACTCGACTATGCCCAACAATCGTCCTTGAAATAATACTGGTTCCATCAGCATTGAACGAATCGCAAATTTTTTGGTGATTAAAGAAAGTTCGCTATCACTGTTAATGCGATCGTCACCTACAGTATTGACAACACTGATACCCTCACTTTGTTGTACGATCGCCCCAAATAAAGGATTATTTCGTAAATGCCAAGTTTGCCCGACAACAGATAAAACACCAGGACTCAAAAACTCGTGTTCTATTTTCGCGCTTGCATCTGTAGCTTGAGCGCGGTAAATTAAACACCTCGAAGCTTTTAGATGTTCTCCTAGTTCTTGGACTGCGACTTGGAGAACTTCGTGAGGATTAAGCGATCGCCTAATTGCGGTGGTAATCGAGTTAATCAAGCGCTCTTTGCGTGCTTGAGCGGCAATTGAACGATAAGCTTTGTGCAATTTATACTGGCTTGCTTGTAAGTAAGTCACCAAACGCTGCACAAACGGGTCAGTGTCAATGTCACAAAAATCTAAAGGTATTTCTTCTACTTTTGAGTAGCTGGACAGCAAATCCTGAGTCACCCCTCTGTTACCCCGATGCACCCCAATACCAAATCTCTGGCTGACCTGCTCAACTTTGTCTACCAATTCTGGTCTGTAAACGATAATTCTGTCTAATAGCAACTCGGCTGCTTTTATACTTACTTCTCGCTCACTAGTCCAAATCCCCTCAAATCTTCGCGCTGTCTCCATATCCAAACCGATGTTTAATTCTGGCATCTGCTTATTTTTAGTCACAGAACCTTGGCTTTCTCGGCAGACCAAGCAAGTTGCATAGTTTTGGGCAATCACCACCAAATGCCATTCGTGACTTAAGCCATCTTCTTGCTCAAAGGCGATTTTTTCGTAGTATTCCGAACTATTAGTGAAATCCGTTTCCGGTGCAGCTAACACGTATACTTGATTGCTGCGATCGGCAAGTCGCTGATATCGATGAGCTTCTTGGCGGTAAAATCTTTCTCGTTGGAAGCTCGCAATGACCAAGGGATGGTCTAAAGTTGCCGCCAAAACCTGATCTTCCATCGCATGGGAGAGCGCTGTTAGAGAAGCTTTGAAATATAGCTGGGGTCGCACGTGAGGTAGCGTCTGTAGCAGATCGCTCAACACAGAAGTCGAAATGCTCATGAATGTCTTTAACGAAGCCCAAGTTGGACAATATCGACGTCACAGCTGCATTGTACAAATTACAACGGACTTTCAAGTTAAGTAGATAGTTGCAATATGTAAAGAATCCTGAATATATTTTTCAGCTTTCCCAAAAGCGCACCGCTACCATATCACTTAAACCGAACGTATAGGAGTTTCTTTACAAAATTCAAAGTCTTTCGTTCCTAGTATATTTATCCTCAAGAATCAAATACACCACAACGAACAATGTTCTGACGTTACATGTAACGTCTCTAACCTCCATGTATTGCAGGCAATTCCCGAAATATAAATTCGATTCTCCATCAGGCAGAACCAAAGAAGAAGCAGTTAGATTACATAATCGACAACTTAGATTAAAAAGCTTTTCTCAGTATCATGCAACCAATTTGTATAAATATTTATCCAAAAATAATACAAAACTTAACCAACTATTTTCTTGTCGGCAATGTTGATATTTGTCACACATGAGTACATATTTTGAATGAGTAGCTTTGGTGTGCAATTACCTTTTTTCCACACAAAAGCTATTAAATAAAAGGTTTTATGCTTTTCTAAATATTTTAATTTGATTGTTGTAAATCTACCTTTAAATGTATCACTATTTACATTGCACTTAATATTTTTACCACTCAATTACGGATATTCTATTAGTATTTATTGCACGTAATTATTCAGCGTCTTGCTAAATATAGCAATTTCAGGTAATATGCTTTAGTCAATAAAAATCAATATTTTTCAAGCAATGTAGCACAAGTAAAATCTCTGCCTTTTACTCACAGCAATTAATGCAATTACAACTGAGTAAAATCGGCTTAAATATTGGATTGGCAAAACAAGCCTTGGTGAAGGGAGAATGATGGCATATTAAATAAAAAAGCCGAAAAAATCATTCTCCAATGCCTTAATTAAAAGCAGATACAAATTACGTGATTTTCCACCATCAGGGCTTTCAACACTAAACAAACATACATGGCATAGGATCTGAATTTTCCAGAAACAATTAGTTTCTTGCATTCAAATTTATTCAGACCATATGCTGAAATTTAACGGCTCAGGTGAGACATGAGAATTGCCCAAATTTCTCCTTTATGGGAGCGTGTTCCTCCCTTTCGCTACGGCGGTACAGAACTAATTGTGAAGCTAGTCACAGATGAATTAGTTCGGCGCGGTCATGAAGTTACTTTATTTGCCTCTGGTGACTCAATTACTACAGCAAAGATCCGCTCAGTTCATCCCCAAGCTTTGCGGCTCGACCCCAAAATTAAAGAGCCATCAATTTACGAGCAAATGATGCTTGCCGAAGTTTATCAACAAGCCGATCATTTCGACATTATTCACTCCCATGTAGGCTATAGCGCCCTTAGTTATTGCAGTTTTGTGAAAACGCCCACCGTTCATACAATGCATGGCATTTTCACACCTGATAACGAAAAAATATTCCAAAAATTTTCTTGGCAACCTTTAATCAGTATAAGCGAGGCACAACGAGAAAATAGCTTAGGTTTAAACTACATCCATACCGTCTACAACGGCATTGACACTGCGGTTTATTCGTTTTATCCCGAACCAACACAACCTGCATATCTTGCCTTTGTCGGACGAATATCTCCCGAAAAAGGACCAGTCCAAGCGATTAAAATAGCGCGTGCGGTTGGTTTACCTTTGAAAATGGCTGGCAAAATTGACGTTGTAGACAAAGATTTTTATACTCAACTTGTCGAACCGCTAATTGATGGGGAACAGATTCAGTACTTAGGTGAAATTTCCCACGAAGACAAAGTTAAACTTCTTGGTGGAGCGACAATCACTTTATTCCCAATTAATTGGAGAGAGCCTTTTGGTTTAGTAATGATTGAGTCAATGGCAACTGGTACACCTGTAATTGGTATGGGGTTAGGTTCAGTACCAGAAGTAATTGCTGACGGCAAAACTGGTTTTGTTTGTCACTCTCTCGAACAAATGATTGAAGTTCTGCCAGATGCGATGAAAATAGACCGGTATACTTGTCGGGAGTATGTTGTTAGCCGCTTTAGCGTCGAGTCTATGACCGATGAGTATGAAAGGGCTTACGCGATGGTGCTTTGAACGGGAGCGGGGTGTGGGGGAG
>NZ_JAOWRF010000158.1 GCF_025753815.1 Plectonema radiosum NIES-515
CCCTCGTCCCCTTGTCCCCTTGTCCCCCTTGTCCCCTCGTCCCCTGATGTAGAGACGTTACATGTAACGTCTCTTGGGGTTCGGATTTTTTTATTAATGTCAATTAAACGGACATGATATCACTTAAGACTGAAGATTTAAGTGTTAAGTAAAAAACATACTTGGCGCTATCGCATCGTTAAATAATAGTAGCCCTAAACAAACTGCGCTCAAAAAGCACACATAAAAATTTCTTCTTATTTTGCCCATTATTTTGACACACTGACGATAATTACAGTTAAAACCGTAGAATTGCGACCATTGTATGCTGTATTATTCTTGAATATTTTCTCAATATTTTTTCACACACCGCTGCAATGACCATCCGCAATGCCACTGAAACTGACTTGCCAGCAATTGTAGCCATTTACAATGCAGCAATTCCTAGCCGCATGGCTACCGCTGATTTAGAGCCGGTGTCTGTAGCGAGTCGGCTGACTTGGTTTGGTGAGCGATCGCATAACATCCGACCAATTTGGGTAATAGAAGTAGAAGGTGTAATTGCCGGCTGGCTCAGTTTCCAATCGTTTTATGGACGCCCAGCTTACCATACCACAGCGGAAATTAGTATTTATATTGCCCCTGCATATCATCAGCATGGCTTAGGACAGCAACTTCTAGCACAAGCAATTCATCAAAGTCCTAGTTTGGGTTTAAACACTTTATTAGGTTTGATTTTTGCCCACAATCAACCTAGTTTAAAACTGTTTGAAAAATTCAGTTTTAAACCTTGGGGTTACTTACCTCAAGTCGCACAACTTGATGGTATTGAACGTGATTTAGTGATTATGGGACTGCGAATTAAATAATAGACATCGACCGAATTGAACTATGCATTGCCCCAAACCCTTGTAGAGACGTAGCAGTGCTACGTCTCTACATTGTTTTTTGGAGATGTCTAATGAATATAACTATTTTGTCTTCATGCGATCGCTTGTGCAACGCTAGTAGAGACGTTCCGACGAAACGTCTTTAGGACGGTAGGTAGGTTTTTATTACTGTTAATTAAACGGATATGATATTAAATTTAGAACAAGGCAATTAAAGGATAAATTTTATGTCTACATATAATGAAGTACGTCGTCTAGCCGAAAACCTGACCCCTGATGAACAAATGCGGCTAATTGAGGATTTATCAAAGTCAATTCGTCAAAGAGTTACACTGACACCTAAGCCAAAGCGTAGCATTCTTGAATTGCGCGGGTTGGGTAAAGAAATCTGGAATGGCATTGATGCTCAAGAATATGTCAATCAGGAACGCGACTCATGGAATGGATAGTTCAGTTACAAGGGGCAATTGTAGGCTTGGATACCGCACCGTTGATTTACTTTCTTGAAGAAAACCCTACTTATTTGCAGATAACTGATGCTTTCTTTGAGGCGATGTTTCGCGGTGAGTTTAGGGTTATTACATCTTTAGTTACTATCCCAGAAGTGTTAGTTTATCCTTTGCGACAAGGAAATACAACATTGGCTCAACAATATCGCGACATTCTGTTTAATTCCCAAGGTTTGACTACTATTGAAGTTGTTCCAAATATTGCTGAAACCGCTGCACAACTACGAGCAGATTATAACTTGAAAACGCCCGATGCTATTCAAATGGCTACTGCTATCAATGAAGGTGCTTCGTTTTTCTTAACAAATGATGGGCGGTTGCCGTCTTTACCAGAGCTATCAGTGTTAGTGTTGGATCAATTGATAGTTTGAGTATTTTGGTGAAAGTGTAGGCACTAACCTAAGGCTTGTCATCAAACCGAAGCGCATGTGAGAAATAAAGAGCGATCGCGCAACTTTTTGAATCCACTAAGCAAAAATAACACTATCATCTCTCTCGTAAAAGTATTATTACCAAATCGCTTCCAGATTCAACACAAACCCAGGTAAAATATCTTCCCCAGACAAACTAACAGGAGATTCCAGCACCTCAACTTCTTGCCCAATGCGATAAATCTCCACTTGGCGAGATTTGCGATTTATTAACCAACCTAAACGCGCACCATTATCTCTATATTCTAGCATCTTTTCTTGAGCGTCTCTCAAACTATCACTTTGCGAAAGTAATTCAACGACAAAATCAGGACAAAGTGGTAAAAATCTGGTTTGTTGTTCTTGAGTTAATGCATTCCAGCTTTCTAATTTCACCCAAGAAGCATCGGGAGAACGATTTGCACCATTAGGAAGTTTAAAACCACCAGAAGAATCAAAAACTTTACCTAATTTATTTTGCTCATTCCAAATCCAAACTTGAGCAGTTAATCCAGCGTTACGATTACTCGTTTCTCCTCCAGTGGGTGGCATAATGATTAATTCTCCGGTTGCTCTGCGCTCAAATCTGAGATTTTCATTTACCTGACATAGCTGGAAAAATTGCTCATCTGTTAGTTCAACAATAGGCTTGAGATTGACTGTTAAAGCGTTCATAGTCAGATTTTAGGTGAAAATTAAGGCAAACATATTGCCTGCCATACAATAACTATTCTATTCCTTTCAAGCAGGCATTAACCCTTAAAACCCAAACGCTAAAACATCAAGCATATATTTACTTTTATCACGCCCAACTTCTAAATAAATTTCCAGTAATTCTTCGTAAGCAGTGGTTCCCCCTACAATATTCCAAAACTCATTTCCAATAACAACAGCTTCTTGAAAAGGCGTATATTTTAATGCCAGTGAATGTTTGTAATCAGTTTTTCTGATACCGTAAGGGTTATAAGGCATAGCATAATAGGCTTGTAACTGGGGACGCTTTGCACCCCGCAACAAGTGAAATCTCAACAACCGCTGGGTAACTTCTAAACATTGTCCTTTATTTGGTTTGGGAGATTTAATTGAAAATAAAAATTCTGTGCCGTCATTAGTGAGAATATATAAGTCAGCACGCACTGTTTTTAACTCTAAATCATCTGAACGACGACAGTTCAGCACTGCTGTTATCATTTCTTCTAAAGAAGGTTTAGCTTGTCCTCTATTAACCGCAGATTCATAATATTCTTTCTGACGTTCAGCTTCAGCGAATGCTGCTAAACTTACTTCTGCTTTGATATCATAACTACGGCGTGCATCTTGATAATGTTCCAACGCAATCAAACGAGCGCATTCCTCAAGAGAATTTCCTAATTTCGTGCTTAATCCACGCTCAAATTCATTAATACGTATTATTTCAGGTGGAATCAATGCGGCTTGAAACGGTTTTAATTGTCCCTTCGATGAAGTCCGCAACAAATACTCTACAGCACTATTTGGCTTAATAATTTCACGACCCTTATATGCATCTAGAAGACCTTGAATAAATCCCTCTAAATAACCTTTAATTAATATTCGTGTATTTGCACTAATTGCTGTCATATTTAATCTTAAAAAATTATTTTTAGCAATTCTTTAGCTAGATGGTAAACAACAGGTACTGATACAGCATTACCAAATTGATGCTTTGCAGTTGATTCGTTATTAGCAATCTGAAACCATTCGGGAAAGCCTTGCAATCTAGCGTAATCTTGTGCTAGTAAAGGCTTAAATTTTTTCTTTTGATAAATTTCTGTAATAAATGTTTGTTTATATGCTTCGGGTTCTTGACATTCTATCGAGATTGTGGCTACAAAATCTCTCGTTCCAGTTGCAGTTAAAGTTCCAATAGCATCAGCATGAGGTAAGAAAATTTTAGATACACCGTTAATTCCCGAAGATATTTTAGAGTTGATAAATTCATATCCTTGCCCTTCTAAAAAACGTAAAATTTCTTTATTAACCAAATTATCAATTTCTTCTTCTTGTAAATCAGTAATTAACGTTTCTAATACTTGGAAACTTAATGGATTACCATCTTTCAGTCCGTAAATTTTCTTTCTTCTGTTTTTTAATATAGTTTGACAAATTAACTTTTCTCTTGTACTTATTTCGATTAAGTCCCAAGAATGAATGGTAGTGTGTCCATCCCTGATGTCAGCAAACAAAAAGAAATCATTTAATTCATCTATTTTCTGAAATCTGCCTCTCGAAGCAGGTATTTTGCTATCAAATAAAACCTTTGTGGGAAACTTTTTTTTAATAAAATTAGCTTTTTCTAAACCAAGAACGACATCATACAGCTTAAGCTTTGTGTTTACAGGTTTAGGAAAAGTAAAACCCCAGCAATTTTCTATATCATTTCTAATTCCAACAATAAATATTCTATCTCTATCTTGCGGCAGTCCAAAATCAGAGGAATTTAACACCTGATATTTAATTACATAGCCAGATGCTGTCAAATTATCAATTATATATTGCAGGCTTGGTCTATTTCTGGGTTCTGTTAAACCTTTGACATTTTCAAAAATAAAGGCTTTCGGTTGATTATTTTTTACTACTCTAAAAACATCAAGCCAAAGTTTACCTCTTGGGTCATCTAAACCTTGCATTTTTCCAGCAATAGACCAAGGTTGACAGGGAACTCCACCAACTAATACATCTGTCTCAAAAGCGAGTTTACCCAGCTTTGTAATATCTCCTAAATAAACTTCGTCTGAATTAGGATTAATAAAGTTATTTTGATAAACTTTAATTGCTTCTTTGTCAATTTCTGAGTAACCTAAACATTTTCCTCCTAACTCTTCCAGAGGAATTCTAAATCCACCTATGCCAGCAAAAAAGTCTATAAACGTAAATTTAGATTTGCTACTTATGACATTTCCAGGTTTAAATAATTGAAATAATTCTAGTTGTTGACCATAAATACCTGGTTTCATTTACCTTGCGATCGCTACAATCTACCAAATTGCTTTTAAATTTAACACAAACCCAGGCAGCACGTCTTCCCCAGACAAACTAACAGGAGATTCCAACACCTCAACCTCTTGATCTTGCCGATAAATTTCTACTTGCCGCGATTTACGATTAATTAACCAACCCAAACGCACACCATTATCTATGTATTCCCTCATCTTTTCCTGTGCAACCTTCAAACTATCACTTGGTGAAAGTAACTCAATGACAAAATCAGGACAAATGGGGGGGAACTTTTGTTTTTCCTCTTGAGTTAAAGCATCCCATCGTTTTAACTTTATCCAAGAAGCATCAGGTGAACGATCTGCACCATTAGGCAATTTAAAACAAGTAGAAGAATCAAAAGCAATGCCAGTACCATCGGTATCTGACCAATTAAATAATTGTTGATTTAGTCTACCATTACGATTTCCGGTTTCTCCCCCGGTTGGTGGCATGATAATTAATTCTCCCGTGGCAGTGCGTTCAAACCTCAAGTCACGGTTTGCCTGACATAGATTAAAAAACTGCTCATCTGTCAGTTCCAATACTGATTGAAGGTTGACGGTTAAAGCATTCATGATGATATTCTAGATTGAAAGATTAAGGCAGGAAAGATGCCTGGCGTAAAGACTATTCTATCCCCTTCATCCATTTTTCTGCTTCTAGTGATACCTAACACACACAATACCACTATAGGCAATGCCTATGGTAAGCTACGAAGATCGCACCTCTCCATATTCGCAAAAGCGATCGCTTGTTGTGGAAGAGAGAGCGATCGCTTTACAGAAAATCTCAAAAATAAAGCGTAGACGCGTAGCGGCTTGTCGTCAGACATCGCTTGTGGAAGAGAGGTGCGATCGCATTGTAGAAAACCTCAAAAACAAAGCGATCGCATGTTGTAGAAGAGTGAGTGCGATCGCTTACGCGGACATTAACCGCTGTCTCGCTTCGGGAATTTGACGCCCTAATTCTTCAGCAGTTTGAATCCACTCCTGCATAATAATTTCTACATTTTGCAGTGCTTTTTGATAAGTTTCGCCGTCAGCAGCGCATCCAGGTAACTCTGGAACCTCGGCGATAAACGCTTGGTCTTCTTGACTCCAGTAGAGAATTATTTCATAATGAAGCGTCATCTTGACCTCCTAGCTGGTACTTGAGAATTACTGCACGGACTTGTTTAACTTGATACGCTTTGGCTTGAGAACCTTTAGGTTGAAGATTAAGAATTTATTCTATTCCCTCTTTAGTAAAAATATGGTGACTTCCGCGAATACGTTCATCAAATCCTAAACTGCATAACAGTTGACATAGTTGGGTAAATGGAATATTGGCATCAGATGTACCCAATAAAATTTTAGCCAGAAGCTTGTCTTTTTGACTCACAAATTATAATATCGTTGACTCAATCAAGTATTGATAATAACCGAAAGCGATGTCTACGACGGGCTACGCCTACGCCTTGCAGAAAACCTCAAAAACAAATGCGATCGCTGTTGTGGAAGAGTGAGTGCGATCGCTTTGCAGAAGACCTCAAAAATAAAGCGATCGCTTTATGTATACATTCAATTATCAATTTTGCAAATACGAAATTATCACAGTTTTATAGTCAACATAACTAACAAAATAGAACTATTTTTTTTGGCGTAGTGCTTTCTCAAATCTATCTGCCAAGATGACTGCCATGAGTGGTTCTGCAAAACCTCCAAAGAAAGGAATTGAACGTACCAGAACCAATGATACAAGCGTTGGATCAAGTGACTTATTAAAAACTCCTAAAAGAGCACTCTCTGCTGCTCTACGAGTATATGAGCGGCAGGTGACATTTACATTCTTCATATATACGTCAATCATGCCAGATGCATTATTCACAGAAATTAATTCAAGGTAGACACGATCTCCTGGGTTCAACAATTCAATACTTAGATCAAGTTCATTATTCTGACGTTGCAGTTCGCTTATCTTTCCAAAACCTACTTCTGGCTGAGTTTTCACGCTGTAGTCAACTATCTTTGCACTATTATCCAATCGTATCAAAACTGGATGATTGCTAACTGCTTGATTCCCAGAGTTGAAGACTTCGAGATTGAATAAAAATACGGAGTTTGCACGTTCCCCTGAATATGTAACCTCTAATTGACTGCGAATTGCCTCTGAAAACGAAAGCAATGAAGATGCATCATTGATAACACAATCAACTCGCCTAACCTGATTAGTTTTTTTCCAGATAAATATAGATGCTGCTGCTGTGATCACTGCTCCAACGACAGCACCGATGATTGCAGCAATCGTAGCGTTCTGAGACCAATTCATATATTGCATTACTCCTATATTCTCAGGATTAAATTTTAATATATTTATTTATTATACGAAAAAATTACGTAATAAGAATAATGAGCGGCATCATAAAGACTAGGTAAACAGTTTGCGAATAGCTTTTGCTAACCTGTCTTCTTTTTCTACTGCCGGAAAAGTTTAAATAAATGCAGAAGGCACGGTATAACCGTGCCTCATACCTTATTGGCTATATATAAACCTACTCAATCCCTTCAATCTGGTCTTCAACCTCTTGGTACAACTCGCGCAGACGATCTAAATTATCCTCGCTAGTTTCCCAATAACCTCTGCGTGAGATTTAAAAATTTGGCTCATTTACCTGAAAATTGCTGTAAATTTCAATCATTCAAAAATTCTTCACATTTTCTTCTAAACCAAAGTCATGACTTGCTCATATTCTTCTTTATGGCTTTGCAAAGCATCCCAAAGATCAACTTTTTGCTGAAGATTAAGCCAAAGTCTTGGACCATTTCCTAAAGCTTTACCAAGACGTATTGCTATATCTACTGTAAGTGATCTTTCACCATTAAGAATTTCCTGAATTATTTGATTAGATACTCCTAAAATTTCTGCAAAATTTGCGGTATTAATATCTAAATCATCTAAAATATCTGCAATTACTTCGCCAGGATGTATTGGTCTTACTAATCTCTTATCAGTAATATCTTGCCAATTATCCATAATTAATACTTCTTACTTAATAATTTGGTTAATCTTATTTAGCATTATCTAGCCAATTAATATCATATTAACACAGGACTTAATGATAATCTTCAAGATTGACATCATAAGCATCACCATCTTCAAATTTAAAAGTTATACGCCAGTTTGCTGATACCTTAATTGACCAAGTTCCTTTCCTGTCTCCTTTTAATTCATGCAAATCATAACCCGGTAATCTAACATCTTCTACAATTAACGCTGAATCTATAACTTCAAGTCTGATTATAATTTTCTTTTCTAAGTTTGCAGGAACTCCTTTATTAAAATTTTCTCTAAACAAATTTTCTAATGCTTTATTTTGAAATGTTTGAATCATTTCTATTTCATTTTTTAATTTTATCTCATTGTTAAGGCAGGCTTTATGCCTGCCCATGAATCCTATTCTACGCCTTCAATCCGATCTTCAACCTCTTGGTACAACTCGCGCAACTTGTTCAAGTTCTCTTCGCTAGTCTCCCAATAACCGCGACCATTTACTTCCAATAAAGTTGATACCATCTTGCGGAAAGAGTGCGGATTCAGATTCATCAACCTTTCCTGCATCTCTTTATCCTGAATAAATGTGGTGTTTGTATCCTCATAAATCCAGTTATCAACGGCGCCGGCTGTGGCACTCCAACCCACCGTATTTACCAATCGCTTGGAGAGTTCACGTACACCTTCGTAACCATGCGACAACATCCCCTCATACCACTTCGGATTTAACAATTTGGTACGGCTATCTAAACGCACAGTTTCTGATAATGTCCGGACTTGAGCGTTGGCGGTGGTGGTGTCGGCGATGTATGATGCTGGCATCTTGCCATCATCACGCAGACTTGCTACAAGCTTGGTGGGGTCAGAGTCGAAGTAGTGGGAAACATCGGTCAAGCTAATCTCGGAAGAATCGAGATTTTGGAATGTCGCTTCCGCAGTTTTCAGAGTGCTTTCAAAGATATTCCTCGATTCGTCCATGATACCGGGGTTATCGGAATTGAAGGCGAAAGATTTGCGATTAAGATACATTTCTTGTAACTCGGCTTCGCTGTCCCAGGTGCTGTTTTCCACCGCTAAGTTGATGTTTGACGAGTAGGAACCGGAAGCATTGGAGAAGACGCGAGTTGCGGCTTGACGCAAGTTGATTCCCATGTCCTCAGCTTGTTGCAAAGCATGTTTGCGAACAAAGTTCATCGATGACGGTTCATCCGCTTCAGCCGCCATTTTTACCCCTTGGTCTAACAGATTCATCTGGTTGATGAACAAGTCGCGGAACACTCCCGAACAGTTGATGACAACATCAATTCTCGGTCTTCCCAACTCTTCTAGGGGTATCAATTCCAGCTTGTTCACTCTTCCCAAAGCATCGGGAACCGGACGCACACCAATCATCCACATAATTTGTGCTAGGGATTCACCGTAAGTTTTGATGTTATCGGTTCCCCAAAGGACGCAGGCGATGGTTTCGGGATACCTTCCATCGTTTTCAGACTTATTACGCGCCAGAAGCCTGTCTACCACGACTTTCGCTGATTGGACTGCGGCACTTGTCGGGATAGATTGGGGGTCAAGAGCGTGTATATTTTTACCTGTCGGTAATACATCCGGGTTGCGGATGGGATCACCACCGGGACCGGGTAAAATGTATTCACCTTCTAAACCTTTGAGTAATGCACCTAATTCGTTATCAGCGCAGATTTGCTGCAAACAGAATTCTAGATACTCAAACAACGGTTTAAGTGCTGTTTGATCAACTTTGGAATATCCGGCTTGATGCAATACTTCTACCCAAGGTTCCTTTTTGCCCATGTTGAAGAAATTCAACTTGGAAACGAGGGAAACTCGTCCTTCTGCGTCGATTTGCTCTTTCACAAGAGCGGTAACTGCTTCACGGATTGTTAGGGTGATTTCTTGCAGCAGTTGGACATCTTCTAAAATACCCCGATCGCTTGAGTGATAAATCTCGTCCAAATCCCGTCCAATGCTGTTAGCGATAATTCGGGGCAAACCGACGAGTTCTTCTTCTTGACGATCTAAACTAGCAATGTTGACTAAAGTAGCGATCGCTTCTTCGGCAGTTGGTGGTTTACCAATTACGTGCAATCCACAAGGCAACAACCTCGACTCAATTTCCATCAACTTGCGATACACGCTGCCAACTATATTATCCCGCTCCTCGGCAGTCATATCTTTGGCATCGGTTTCAACAAAAATGATGTCTTTATCCAGGTTCACCAACCGACACTTATCGATAATGCTGTTCACAATGGGAACACCGCGTCCTGTATCTTTCAAGGTTTGGTAAGAAGCAATTAACTCGCTTAATTCTTTCAAACCTTTGTATAAACCAGCATTTTCCGCAGGTGGGGTTAGGTAGGAAATTGTTGATGCATAACTGCGACGTTTGGCAATTGTTGCTTCACTAGGGTTATTGGCTGCGTAATAATACAGATTGGGAATCATGCCAATCAGGTTATCTGGATAACATTCTCCAGACATCCCCATTTGTTTACCAGGCATGAATTCCAAGGAACCATGCGTCCCGAAGTGCAGTACAGCATCTGCTCCCCAAATTTGCTCTAAGTATGTGTAGTATGCAGCGAAACCATGATGCGGACTTGCCGAACGTGAAAATAATAACCGCATCGGGTCGCCTTCGTAACCAAATGTTGGCTGCACACCGATAAAAACGTTACCAAATTGCTTACCATAAATTAGCAGATTTTGTCCATCGCTGTTGAGATGTCCGGGAGGTGGTCCCCAATTTTCTTCTAAACGGTGAGAATAAGGTGTCAGTGCTTCGTATTCCTGCACCGACATTTTATAGGCGATGTTCAATTCTGGGCTGCTATACTGCGCTTGGGCATCGTGAATGACTTCTATCATCAACGCTTGGGCTGATTCTGGCAATTCTGGTAAGTCATAGCCATTATTTTTCAGCGCTATCATCACTTCATAGATGGAACCGAATACATCTAAATAAGCTGCGGTTCCGACGTTTCCTTTATCTGGGGGAAAGCTGAAAACGGTGATGGCGACTTTTTTGTGTAACTTTGGTTTGCGGCGGAGATTTGCCCATCTTAAAGCACGTTGAGCGATCGCTTCAATTCGATCTTGGAGTGCGATCGCTTTTCCTGTTGTTCCATCTCTGCCTGATAAAATTATCGGCTCAATTGCCCCATCTAACTCAGGAATCGCAATTTGCAACGCGACTTGAATCGGATGTAACCCCAAATCGCTATCTTGCCATTCTTCAGTAGTTTGAAACACCAAAGGCAACGCTACCATGTAAGGACGATTCAAACGCTTCAACGTCTCAATCGCTTTCGGATGGTCTTGTCTTGCTGGTCCACCCACCAAAGCGAAACCAGTCAGCGATACCACAGCATCCACCAACGATGTTTTGGAAGTCGATTCCAAAAAATACGCTTCCACAGGTTTAGAAAAGTCCAAACCACCCGCAAATACCGGAATAACTTTTGCGCCGAGTGATTCCAATTCCTGCACCATTGCCACATAATGGGCATCATCACCGGTTACAAGGTGCGTGCGTTGCAGTACTAGTCCGACACACGGAGCTAAGGGATCTTTCAAATCTGCGGAAATATCCTTGCGAGCCGTATACCAATTGAGGTATTCTTTTACATCCTCAAACATCGTCGGTGCTAAGGGATGCCAAATTCCCATATCCGGATAAACCACCGGTGGCTGATATTCTAGAGACGCGAAATTTCGGGTCTCTACACCTTTTAATACATATTTCTCAGTTAGCATCAGCAAGAAGTTTTCCAGGTTTTCTGAAGAACCACCTAGCCAATACTGAAAACTGAGCATGAAATTTCGCGCATCCTGTGCTTTTTCCATTGGCAGGAACTTGAGCACTTGGGGCAGCGTTCGCAACAGCTTCAGCATTCCATCTTGGAATCCTGCGCCGGATTTCTCCTTGCGTTTTCGCATGAATTGTGCTATAACGCTTTTCGATTGTCCCAACTGTGCTAGGGAGAAGCTGCCCATTTTACTTAGGCGCATTACTTCCGGCATAGATGGGAAAACCAC
This sequence comes from Plectonema radiosum NIES-515, assembly GCF_025753815.1. Lineage (GTDB taxonomy): Bacteria > Cyanobacteriota > Cyanobacteriia > Cyanobacteriales > Nostocaceae > Hassallia > Hassallia radiosum_A. The sequence continues at coordinate 11,872 of NZ_JAOWRF010000158.1, forward strand.
TGAAACATCCAGCTTATCTCGATGTGGTTCGACTGCTGCGACAACTTTCTGGGCTAAATCTTCTATAAAAATTAATGAGGCAATGAAGATATTCGCAGTCTCGATTTCCCGCTTGAACTCCTGGTAATTCTCTGGATCTCGAAGTTCTTCAATTAAGTACCCGCTGATTTCAATTGCCACATTGGGATGTTGCGCGTTAATCGTGCGAACGGCTTGTGACAATGCGCTTTGGTACTGGGACTCAAGCACGACATAGACCACCTTGATTAAATTACGTCCGCGTAAATTATCTGGCGCAATATGTCTAATGGTGGACTTGACGTGGGTGAACATGCTTATGAAGCTCCTTTAATGCGTGTTCTCATGGCGGAAGTTTTCACAGCAAATTATGCTCGTGGTAAACTTCTTCTCTTTATGGATATGAGTTGTTTTTATCAGAAAACGCTTCCTAGGTGGGAGTTTTGTGGCTTATCTGACACAAATCGATATATAAAACGAAAGATTTTTTAAAAAATATTGACAAATGTAAAAGTATTTACTCAGATGTTGTAACGAAAATTTTACATTACAAAAAGTTTCAGGTGGGTTACAGGTGACAATTGTTTTTCTCTGGTTGGGTGTTAATTAATTGGCAAACTTGGGAAGTATATCAAGAGGGGTATAAAAGGTGATATGGAATCCGGTTTTACTCCTTACACTCAAACATAGAGATAATATGATTGAAAACAACTTTGTAAATACTTCATTTTCCTTAATTTAAAAATTAAAATTAGCGCAAAATAAAAAGTTTGTGCTTCTTTTAGTTGGACGTACAGGAGTTGGTAAATCCAGTACTGTAAATTCATTAATGGGTGAGAAAATAGCTAAAGTTGGAGACGATGAAGCAACAACAGTGGAAGTTAAAGCATACGACAGAAAAATAAATGATGTCAATTTTACTGTATTTGATACGCCAGGATTATGTGATGATTTTGAATAAGAAGGAAATGATGAAAAATAAAATATTTGCAACTGATGCAATCCCAAGTGAAAGAAATTGACTCAATGTGGTTCGTCAGTCGTCTTGATGAAACAAGGGTTACAGCCGACGAGAAGAGAGGTATAAAAATAATTTCAGAAGCTTTTACACCTAAAGTTTGGGAACACTCCGTGATTATTTTTACTTATGCCAACTCTGTAGGAAAGGAAAGATACAAAGAAGCACTGGAAAAAAGAACTGAACTGATTAGAAAAGAAATTTCAAAGTATGCAAACGCTGAAATAGCAAATAATATTCCATCTGTCGCTGTAGATAATACAAGCAAAACGACACCGGATGGTGAGGAGTGGTTGGGAGAACTTTATACAACAGTTTTTGTTAGGATGTCTAAACGAGGTCTTTTACCTTTTTTAATAGCTACGGCTGATAGCGTCAAACCTCCAGGAAATAAATCAAAAACAGATAAACAAAGTTCTGATAATACGGAAGAACCTTCTCGGCGTTTTTACGTGGATTATTCAGGTAGTACAAAAGAAGTTAAAAAAGACCAAAAGCCAGAAATTAATCTAAATAATACACAGAAGAAAGTAATTAAAAAAAAGATTATTGATGCTGGAATTATTCCGACTTTAGCATTAGGAGGAGCAGCAATTGGAAGTGCATTGGGTCCAGTTGGTGCAGCAATTGGAGGTGCGGTTGGTGCTGCTGTAGGGTTAATAGCTTGGCTGTTTGGCTAATGAGGTTTCAGTAAGGATGATTGCCTAATTGTAAGTATTGATTATGAAAACCAAGTAATTTATTATAAATCAATACAGTTCAGTTAAGGTTTTTGGTACTGATTTTAGACCTGTAGAGACGCGAAATACGAAGTCTCTACGCTTGTATTTTGGGCTTAAATGAACTGCGATCGCTTGCCTAAATCAGACCATCCTTGATAAGCAAACAGGATAAAAATGAAGTATAAAATTTCTCGTCATGCACAGACAGAGATGGAGCGAAGAAATATATCTCAATCTTTAGTTGAATCTGTTCTTAATGCTCCTGGGCAAATAGTCTCAGAAAAGGAAGGCAGAAAAATCTACCAGTCAAAAATTGACTTTGGTAGTGGGAAAACATTCTTGTTGCGCGTTATCTTAGTAGATGATATTGACCCAGCAGTTGTAATAACCGTATATAAAACTAGTAAAATTGAAAAATACTGGAGATAAATATGAAAATTAACTATGACCCAGAAGTAGATATCTTAAGAATTATATTGAGTGATGTGCCCATAGAAGATAGTGATGAAGAAAAGCCAGGGGTAATTTTAGATTACGACGAAGATGGAAATATTATCGGGCTAGAAATATTAGACGCCTCCAAAAGAATCGATAATCCACGTTCCCTAGAGTATTCGATTTCTACATAATAGAGGTTGGAGATTATTATACCAATTTGAAAAAAGTGCATTTATGCATGGGGTTCCCCACACCCCAATACTGCTCGGTTAAGCTTACAAACGCGAAAAATCGTAGGTTGGGTTGAGGAACGAAACCCAACGTTCATAAGGTTTTGTTGGGTTCCGCAAAGCCTCCACCCAACCTACAATTATCCTTAACCGAGCAGTATTGCCCCACACCCTACCCCCTACACCCTTTTCATTACCTCTGTAACTTAGGAACGAATTAGGTAATACTTGCCTCTTGACTAATAACCCCTAATTCTTCACCATTAACTCATGAGTCAAGTAGATATTCTCATCCTCTCAAATAGTCCTGGGGAGGTAACAACCTGGGTACGTCCAGTGGTGCAAGCTCTGCGGCAACAATTGGGAAGCGATCGCTCTGTTGTCCGAATTTCTGTAATATTATCACCATGCCCAAATGCTACTGGTAAAGAAGCAGCGATCGCTCGTTCTTATCCAGAAGTAGATAGAGTGCAGTCAGCAGAACATTTTTGGCAGTTTTTGCTGTGGGGAAAGACTTTTGAAAGTTGGGATTGGAGAAGTCACGGTGTAGTACTTTTCCTCGGTGGAGATCAATTTTTCCCGGTGGTAATTGGCAAAAAGCTGAATTATCGCACTGTTGTTTACGCCGAATGGGAAGCTAGATGGCATAGTTTAATTGACCGATTCGCGGTCATGAAACCTGAAGTTGCTAACCGCGTTTCTCAGAAATATGCTGATAAATTTACCGTTGTCGGTGATTTGATGGTGGAAGCGCAGCAAGAGGAGGGGGAGA
>NZ_JAOWRF010000218.1 GCF_025753815.1 Plectonema radiosum NIES-515
GTGGGGAATGGGGAATGGGGAGTGGGGAATGGGGAATGGGGAGTGGGAGTGGGGAATGGGGAGTGGAAAATCGGGAAAAGCCCAATTACCAATTCCCAACTTGACCAATCCTCAATTAACGAACAGTATTATTCAAACGGTTTGTAGCACTACGACGTTCGCTTTCAATCTGTTTGACTAAACTAGCCGGAAGTTGGGATTTTTTGGCTAGTGCTTTGTCAAAATTAGCGATCGCTTCAGTTATCATTAGCTTGCTTTTTTCTTTTTTACCCTGTTCTTGAAGGATTTGCGCTTTTAGATAATACATCTCTGGGTTATCAGATGTCATTTTCAGCGCTCGATTTGCATACTCTAGTGCTTGAGAATACTGTTTTAAATCTCGGTAGGCAAGAGCAACACCACGATTGGCTAAATATTGAGGACTGGCATTTTTTTCTAAGCGTTCAATCGCTTGCTCTGGATTGGCAAAAGGTAGATTAACAGCTAGGATCAAATCCATGTAACCCTTAATTAAATTCAGTTCTGGATCGTTGGCAGAAATGGCTTCCGCTTTGTCTAAATTTTGATAAACTTGTCGCAACAGAGTTAAAGCTTGCGGCGCACCGTTGAGTGTACCCTGACGCTGGAGAATTACCGCACCCTGCAAAAAATGACCGACAGCAGCATATAAATTGCCACGTAAGGGGTCTACAGCAATCAGATTTTGTCCGGTTTCCAATGTTTTCTTACTGTATGTGTCTAAGGTAGACAAATCTTTATTAACGTATGCTAAAGATGCCTTCATCGCATAAGCTAGTGGTTCATTTGGCTCACTAGATTCAGCTTGTTGTAAATAAAGCTCTGCCTGTTTGTAGTTACCTTGTTGGAAAATCGCTTTAAAAGCTGCTTCTGTCTTGTTGCCAATTTTCCTTTGGTCGTTAGTACGAAAAGGATCGGCAGCTAGAGATGGATTTACCCACATGAGAGCGATCGCTACTGCAAAACTTGCTTGAGCGAGCCTACCAAGTCTGGCAGACACTATTTTTTGAGGAGCGTAAAACCATTCAGTCATTGTTAACCTCCGAATAATTACGGTTGAAATAGTTTTATTTATTACTTAAAATGCAAAAAGTGTTAATTGAATTAATATTTAGTCAGAATTTATACATAATTTATATTGGTAACTTTTCCCCGTTTCCAAGCTTGTTATAGCTATTGACCAAAGGTAAGTCTGCCACAATAAAAAAAAGTACACTTCGGTAAGAAGATGGATTTCTCTTGCTGCTAAATTATTTTTTTTAGGTAGGTAATTAATTCAAGAAAATTTTCGGACTTTTTGAGTTGCTCTTAGTGTAGTTAATCAGTAATTTGCGGACTTTTTGGTAATCTTAACAAATGCTCTATCTCAGAAATCTAATTTATCATCCCACAGCTTGCCCAACACCAATTCTCTCTTCCCTGAATTTAGACCTACCAGCGCAACAACTAGGTTTAATTATTGGTCCGAGTGGTTCTGGCAAAAGTACCTTATTAGAAATTTTATCAGGACTAGCCGAACCGACATCTGGCGGGGTATTATGGCGCGAACAAGGGCTTATAGCCGAACAGTTACAACAATTAGCCGGATTGGTGTTTCAGTTTCCTGAGCGGCATTTTTGCGGTGGTACTATCTTAGAAGAATTGCGTTTGGGGCATCCAGAACTAGGAAAAGACCGAGTTAGAGAAGCACTTACTGAAGTCGGATTAGAGCATTTATCTTTGAGTACACCACCTAATGCTTTAAGTGGAGGTCAGCAGCGACGTCTAGCTTTAGCGGTGCAGTTAATTCGTCAACCACACGTTCTCCTGCTGGACGAACCGACAGCGGGCTTAGATTGGTCAATGCGTCGGCAATTGGTAAACTTATTAGCAAAGCTGAAACAACATTGGACCTTGTTAGTCGTGACACATGATGCTGGGGATATGTTAGCGATCGCTGACAACTGCTGGACACTCAACCACGGTGAACTAAAATCAGTAGACCCAACGTCGTTAGCCGCGAAAATCAAAGAACCTCAACCGATGACATGAAGTTTTCGATCTTGACCGACACCCTGAAGGGTGCGGCTATACAAACGAAGCCCACCTGCGTGGGCTATAAGAAATTAGGGTTTTTAGCCTGCGAACGCAGGCTTTGTTCGTATAGCCTCAGGCTTTAGCCTGAAGGCTATGTGAAATTTTAAATAAATTTAATATAAAATCAAATGTTTAAAATCTCAAATCACGATGGTAGCCTTAACACCTAATTCGAGTTTTAGTTTGACGATTCGCTTAGAAATTCCTAACCGTGTAGGAATGTTAGCATCTGTGACACAGGCGATCGCAACTAGTGGTGGTAATCTCGGTCAAATTGATTTAATTGAGCAAACGCGCTCTTTTTCCACCCGCGATATCACTGTGGATGCAGCTAGCACCGAACATGCGGAAACCATTGTCCAAGCAGTAAAAGCTTTACCAGACATAAAGGTGCTGAATGTTTACGATCGCACGTTTAATTTACATCGCGGCGGTAAAATCAGCATTGCGAGCAGAATTCCCCTCAAAAGTGTCTCTGACCTAGCAATGGCTTACACCCCTGGAGTTGGTAGAATTTGTACAGCGATCGCCCAAAATCCCGAAGAAGTTTACAACTTAACTATCAAAAAAAATACTGTCGCGATTGTTACAGATGGTAGTGCAGTTTTAGGTTTGGGTAATCTCGGTCCGAGTGCAGCTCTGCCAGTTATGGAAGGAAAAGCGATGCTGTTTAAAGAATTTGCAGGTATCGATGCTTTCCCGATTTGCCTTGATACTCAAGATACAGACGAGATTGTCCGTACAGTAAAAAATCTCGCTCCAGTTTTTGGGGGAGTGAATTTAGAGGATATCGCAGCTCCTCGCTGCTTTGAAATTGAACGGAGACTGCGAAGTGAGTTAGATATCCCCGTTTTTCACGACGATCAGCATGGTACGGCAATTGTCACTTTAGCCGCGTTATTTAATTCCCTGAAGTTAGTACATAAGTCAATGGCGGAAATCCGTATTGTGATTAACGGTGCGGGTGCTGCGGGAATAGCGATCGCTCGTTTACTTCGCAAAGCCGGTGCAGAAAAAATCTGGATGTGCGACTCAAAAGGCATTATTTCCATTAGTCGCACCGACTTAACCGAGGAAAAGCGGGAATTTGCGGTGAAAGCGCAGGGTACTTTGGCTGGTGCAATGCAAGGTGCAGATGTCTTTATCGGTGTCAGCGCCCCCGGAGTGTTGACACCAGAAATGGTACAATCAATGGCGAAAGATGCGATCGTCTTTGCAATGGCAAATCCGATTCCGGAAATTCAGCCAGAATTGGTGAGTAAGGATGTTGCTGTCATCGCTACGGGACGAAGTGACTACCCAAACCAAATTAATAACGTCCTGGCGTTTCCAGGGGTGTTTCGTGGCGCTTTAGATTGTCGAGCGGGGACGATTTCCGTACTAATGTATCTGGAAGCTGCTAGTGCGATCGCTTCTTTGGTTAAACCTTCAGATTTGAATCGCGAACATATCATACCTTCAGTCTTTGATGAGCGAGTTGTCAATGCTGTTGCTGCTGCTGTGCAACGTGCAGCGCGCTCTGAAGGTATCGCTCAAAGTTAAATAAGCCTATAGGGTTATATCTCACGCAAAGCCGCAGAGGCGCAAAGTAGAACTTTTTCTCATCTTTAAGTTAGAGTTTTATGATGATATCAATACTTTGCGGCTTTGCGTGAGGTTTATTCTGCGTTGACAAATTCTAAATAATCGTTGCTGAGTTCTTTGACTGCCAAGTCGTAAAACTGCTTACCGTGTTCTGGTGTCGCTAATGCAGGATTTGAACCCATGCGTCCATCTGGGAAACGTTGACGAAAGTCGGTTGCACTGTAAATCTTATGTCCAGTTCCTACTTCTGTTGATAGGGGTGCTTGTTTAATCGCTTCTGGATAAACGTACTGGGTAAGAGCTACTTCACTCGGCGTTGCGTGCGAACCTTCTTGATTGCCGTATAATTCTTTAGCTAGTTTATATACAGAACCGCACATAAACCAGTTTGCAACTTGACATTGCACTTTTAGTGCGTTGGGTATCTGCAAATCTTCTAAATGAGCGTAAGTTTCGGAAAAAGCAGCTTTCAGGGTGGCGATATTACCACCGTGTCCGTTGATAAAATAGAACTTGGTAAAACCGACTTTGGTTAAACAAGTTACATAGTCTTTGACCAGGAGAATCAAAGTGCTAGGACGCAAACTGATTGTACCGGGGAAAGCGGTGTGATGCAGCGCCATGCCGACATTGATTGTCGGACCAACTAATGCTTGAGTTGCTTCACCAACACCACGAGCGATCGCGGAAGCACAAATCGCATCAGTCCCAATTAATCCTGTTGGTCCATGTTGTTCGGTGGAACCGATAGGAAGGATTATACCACGAGACTGCTCTAAATAAACCTCGACTTCCTGCCATGTACTCAAATGTAATAACATCTTTTTTCCGAATTCCAATCAAAATTGCCGTGGGAGTTTTTAACCCCCACTAATATGATTATGAGCGACATCTCAAGAATAGGTTTTAACGCAATACCGTTCTGTTTAGCCCCAAATCCTCGTAGAGACGTAAGCTAGCTACGTCTCTACATACATCCCATTTTTGACCACCAATTCCTTAACACCAACGGTATTGGGTTTTAAGGTAGTAACGGCTAAAGCCCTTAAAATCAAAGCTTTGAGCGGTAAACCGCTCACTACGACGAGTCAAGTTAATGATGAAGTTGCAACGAACTTGTTTATTTAGATAAAGGGACAAAAAGTTGTTAGCTATTAAATGCGTGGTGTGAAGAGAAGAAAAAATTGTTTAGAGACTGCTATGATATCAAACTTGTCATTTGGTTCAATTTGTGATACCAGCTGTCTTTTATAGCGTTTCAGCTAAAAGCTAATTGCTTCATTCTTGACTAATCAAAGAAATAATGTTTTTTCACGTCGCTGGTAATTTCCCACATACACGACATTCCTGCGGGAAAGGTTACTAAATCACCCTGACCCATTTTTACAGGTTGTCCCCCATCAGGGGTAACTATGACATCACCTGCATTCAAAGTAACAAGTTTCTTGAGAATCATAAGTCCAAGGAAATTTTGATATTTCTTTTTCCCAAATGTCCCATATGAACACACCTAAGTTGTGCAAATGTTCTTGAGTGGGTTGATGCTCAATTTTAATTTCCATGCTGCCTTAATCGTAATTACAATCAGCAGTAAGACTGGATGTCTTCACCACATTGATCTACTAGATAGCACAAAGCGCGAAAACGCAAACCGACAAACTGATCGTAAAGAGGATTGAGCTTGCACATCGGTGGGATATGAGCTATTTTGCGACCGAAGAGAATTATATCGCGCTCAAAGGGACATTGTGCGGGAATTAGTTTAGCAATAAATTTCGCTAATTTACGATTTTGAATTTCTAGGGAATCAAGCCATTGACGTAATGGTTGCAGGAAATCAGGTTTAGGTTGAGCAAGTTGACTTTTTCTTTCTGTCTTGTTAATTTCTTCTGCGGAGTTAACAAAAGCAGAGAAAATAATCGGTCGATTGTTTGTTCTGAGCATATTCTTAACTAAGATTTTCCTGGTTTGAATGATTTTCTGTTCTGGTTGCGTATTACTACGCTAGCTCTTTTCGCCATTTTAATTGTGTCTTAAATACAATCATGGCAACAGAGAATGAATTGATTTACACGAATGACATGATAGTCAAATTGTGTAATCAATTGATATTTAAACTCACCCTCCGGACTTAGAACTGTCCCGTTAAATACAAAATAACAAAGAAATTATAAAATTGGTATTATTTGAAATTATTAATCTATTAAGCGGAGCTGTTAGGTATGTGGTTTTATGAGTTCAATGTAAATGAATTAACTGGAAATTAAACAGTATCTGGAGACGTAGTTTTTCTGCCCAAAATGCAGTTTTACTATGAATCAAGCCAGATTTAGCCGGAGATAGCCCGAAAATTAATTCATTTTAGATTACCCATTCTTGAGTAAAATGTTATCTATATTACAAAACTTCATAATATATATTATCTAATATCAATGCAGCATATCTTGATAAGTTTAAGCAAGTATAGTCATCCAATTAACTAATAAAAAATGGGGATCGCCTAGCCTGGTTCAATTTGGGAAAATTATCACCTCAAAAACTGCGGATAGTCAAAGCAAAGAGCGGCAACGAAAAACGCCACCGCCGAAAAGCTTTACTCATGTGCTTTCCTTTGTATGATGAATTTGAGGGCGATCGCTTTATTTCAAATCCCATTCATCGGCTCTGAAAGTGCGATCGCGCTTCAGCTAAAATAAAGTCGCTCGTTTGCGTAACACTTCGGTAAGGGTCAGGTTTAAGTGAGTTTCCCCATTAAACACTGTCCCAACCTCACCTTGATTGAATTGAACAAAATCTAAATGATAGGCTTCCTCTGATAGAGGAATATAGCCAACCTGATGAACCAACTTCGGAGCCTTTGCCAGGTAAAACTCGACAAATTCCTTCAATTTGGGTTTGACTTGGGCAGATCCGTAGTTGATGTAGATAAACAGTGGACGAGATAGGGGTTGATATAGATTTTTATCCATAGCTTGAGGTGAAGGCATCGTAGCACCCTTGCCGCTGTCAACCGCTAAAGCTTTTAGTTGAGCTGTGTTGGCTTGGTAGTAAGCAATGCCAAAGTAACCCAAGCCATTCGGATCTTGGCTAACTCCCTTGAGCAGCATGTTATCATCTTCACTACTGGTGTAGTCCTTGCGCGATTTGGATTCACCCTCCATTGCCTGGATGAAGTAGTCATAGATGCCAGAATCCTTGTTTGGACCATACAGGTTGAGGGGTTTATCGGGCCAGTTGCTACGAATCTGATTCCATTTGGTAATTTTGCCTTGGGCAGTAGGTTCCCAGATTTTCTTTAACTCGGCAATGGTGATGTCCTCTGCCCAATCATTTTTGGGATTGACTACTATGGTGAGGGCATCAAAGGCAACAGGGAGTTCTATATACTTGACCCCGTGTTTTTGGCAGACTTTCATTTCCTCTTTGAGGATGGGACGCGAAGCATTGCTGATATCGGTTTTACCTTCACAGAACTTTTTAAAGCCATCGGTGGTACCAGAAATGGCAAGGTTTATTTGCACCTTGTTGCCTTGACTGCTGTTGAACTCCGAAGCCATCAACTTTGTAATCGGATAGACCGTACTAGAACCATCAATGTCAATACTCTGCTTTTGGATATCGGCACTACTGAATGGATCGTTGACCATTGCTGTAATAGCAGTCATTAAACCGAGAATTCCAAGGGGGATTGCCCACCGCTGTAGTGTTGTATTCATTAGCTTAATCCCATACTCTGAAATAAATTAACTATCTTGCCTGTCATCAGCCTGATTTTGCGATAAATTCGCTATACTTAGGCGCAATTTTTCAAGCCGCTGATAGAAAAACCTGTGTCTTGAGTAATTTGCTCTTCCCCTTAGGAATGTGAGCCTACCTAATTGACTGGCAGGAAGGGTAAAGATCGTCAATATTGCGAAGCATTGTCTTACAAATGACATCTAAAGGTAAGTCGTTTGGATCGTGACCGAAAGGTTCTTCAATTTCCGCTCCGATTTCATCAATTCCAAGCAAGATAGAGCTAAGAAAAGCTAATATCGGTCCAGTCCACCAAGTTAGACTACCAACCAATTCCCAAGGAAGCAGCAGGAAATAAAACGTCAACAGCATCTTGAGAGTAATGGTATATACTAGGGGCACTGGTGTTTTCAAAATGCGCTCACAGCCACCTAAAAGATTCACAATTTCATCCAGCAATTGATGTAGAGCATTCAACTCCATGTCATTGATACATTGACGCTCATACTGATGCTGGAAATAATCCCCAATCCAGTAAGCAATCTTTAGCGGGGGATGATTTATGTCTTGGAGCGTGTAATACTTCGAGGATGACATTAAAGAAGCTAATTCAGAATTCACTGGTTCTCTTCGCAATTGCAGCTTCATTGCCACAGCAAACGCAACCACTAGTCGCAATATTGCGTCTTTTTCTATTCTATCTTCTGGCTCGCGCTCTTCAATGACGACGCAGATTCTCCGAGTAATATTGCGAACGGTGTTGACCATTCCTCCCCACAATTTACGAGCTTCCCAAAAGCGATCGTGGGCTGTATTTGTTCGGAAAATTAATAGTAACGATAAGACAATGTTGAGAGAAATAACAATGTTGGGAATACCTTTGAGCTCACTATTCACTTTTGCTAAATGCCCAGAGTAGTTGAGCAGTGAAATAAGAAAGCCGTATCCTCCCCACAAAATTACCCAAGGAAGAATTGCCAGAACTACTGTTTCTGTCAGGTATAAAATTACTTTAATTGCAGAGAATTCTTCGCCTGAGTATAGTCCAAACCTTTCGCTAAACGATCTCTTCGCAACATATTTTTCTTTGGATAAAAATCCTTTTGGATATTCTCCCAATATATTTTTTTTTTGAGAAATCGAGTTAGAAAGCTTTTCCTTAGATTCGTTAATTTTATTTTGGTTATGTTCTGGGAGATAAGAAGTCTTTTTCTTATTGGGGTCTTGCATATCTAAACCTCCGAAAAATGTTCTTAATTTGATACTTTACACAAATTTAGGTTATTACGAAAAGATGATGTTAGAGCGTGGGCTATATAGCAATACGGTTCACTTAACCCCCATCGCACGATTGTAGAGACTTCGGACGATCGCATCTCTACAGGTCTAAAATCAGTCCTAAAAATCCTTAACACCAAGCGACCAAAAGCGATAGTCCATCGCCTTTGGTCATCCTACCTCAAAATCCAGCAAGAGATAATGAGCGAAGTTCCCATTGTTTGGTTGAGACTTCCAGGTCTGTGATCAACCCGGTCTTTATATCCACCACCCAGCCATGAACCTCAGGTGCTTTTTGCTGTTCGAGTGACTGACCCATAATGCTAGTTTGGTAGATATTTTTAACTTGCAGTACCACATTGAACTCTGCCAAACGATTTAGTCGTTGTTCTTGTGTTGGCAAAGCATCAATTTCGTCTTTTTTTTCTAAATATATTTCTCGAATTGGATTCACCCAATTATCAATAATTCCAATTGTTCTGCCTTCTAAAGCTGCCTTAATTCCACCACAACCGTAGTGACCAGCAACAATAATGTGTTTTACTTCAAGATGAATAATTGCGTAGTTTAAAATTGCTAAAAAGTTCATGTCCGTGAGAGAAACTTGATTGGCAATATTCCGATGGACAAATAACTCCCCAGGTTCTGTGCCAGTAAATCTTGTTAGGGCTAGACGACTATCTGAACACCCAATGTAGAGATAGGGTGGTTTTTGTCCAGATGCCATTTCTTCAAAGTAACTTCTGTCTTGGGCTTGTTTTTGTGCAACCCAAGCCCGATTATTTTTGATGATTTGTTCAATGCTGTTATATTTCATAATCTAATGCTCGAATAAATGTCGTTGATTTTTTTTGGGCTACAATAACAGTCACACTTTTAGATATGTTGTGGACTAAAAATTAGGACTTACGCATTGGAAAAAAGCTGATTATGTGATTAAGACTTAACTTGCTTTCTTTTTTTATATAGGTGCAAGCAAAATTAATTTATGCACATTTGAGATAGATTAGGAAATTTTTTCTGAGTCTGACTATTGCCAAATCATACTTTTATTTTAGTGCACATAATCATCTATTTGTCAAGTTCGTAACTCCTATAAATGTCACTCATTAGTACTCATTTTAAATTCTCCTATTCTCACCTTGGCAATATTAAATTTTTTATCTAAATCTGCTTGCAGATATGAAATTACGGAAGTAGTATGATTTTTAGATTCTGTGAAAATATTGTTGCCTTCAATGACTTGAGTTTTTAACACAGCTTGATAGGCTTGCTCAAGACAACGCTCAGATGTTTTGAGAAAATGTTGATTCGCAGATGGCAAAGAGTTTTTCAATTTTGTAACTAAGTATAAATATTCTCCGCGTTACCGTGTCTCCTCTCGCGATGTCAACCTACACCTGTTAATTTTGGGTTGGTTAAGTACTAGGACTATTTTACAGTAGTGCTTAGGGTTCTCTTAATAAGTTACTACCTCAAAAAAATTACTTTAATTGTGATTTTTACTAGAGATTATTTTTTCACCTGATAATATACAAAAAACAATATTATCTTATAAGATAATCTTTGTCAAGTAAGTTGACAAGATAAATATTCTTTTCAAAAAAAATATTATGAATAAAAAAATTAATAGTTTGACATTTAGTCAAAGTATTCGTGAAATATCAATCAAATTCTATTTAAATAGAATTTAATTGAAGATTAACTTCTATTTAAATACCTGGTCAACAGTAGACACAAAGGAAGTGGAAATTAATTCTGCGTTAAGTGATCGGACGAGGGTAGAGACTTCGTCCGATTTTGAAGCTCACGGCTAGTAGCTTTCGGTTTTATTTAGGTGTGTCATAATATGCGTTACATTGCACTCATCAGGCTGGGTGTGTGTGGTGCGATCGCAAATGACGCATTCCTCCGAATCCTAATAGCCAAACTAACAAGATAATACAGTGGATAGACGATATTGTCCACAGACAACCGGTCAATCCATAGGCGATCGTACAGGCTAAACCCAACAATGCCGTTAATGCAAGGAAAACTGGCTGAAAAAAGGTGGGCATTCCCGCTTTATAAAAGGTTTTGGCATTGAACGGGTGATAAAGAACAAACAGCAGTAAACAAAATGCTGCCCACAATGACCATGTTACCGAGTTGACTAGTTCTATGGGGTGGGGAAGCATCAAAACGCGAAATACTAGCTCTTCAACAAAAGCGGGAATTATGGCAGATCGAAATCCTGTAAATAGCTGGTTAGGTAAATTAATGTGTGAAAAATTAAAGCGCAAAAATCCGGAATACAAGCCCAAGGGTAAAGCGATCGCGCTATAAATCAATAATGTCACCGCAACTATCAGCCAATCTCGTTGATCGGGTATGACAAAAGACCCGAAAACACGATTGAACAGAATCGGGAACGGTGCAACATTGGTAAAGGGAAGCTTCAACTTGCCAAGTACTGCCGTTGCTTCTTCTGGCATAATATCCTGCTGCCATCCACCAATTTGGTTGCTTCGCAGAAACCAGAGTTTTGCATTTTGGCTTAAGAAGATACTAGCAAGTTCATCGTGGGCTTGTCGGGGTAACATTGTTCGCCAACTCGTCAGCGCTGCCCAGATGCTACGCTTTTGAGACAAGGTTGGCTCTTCTTCGTTACCGATTCCGCTCAACGCAGATGCATTGCTTTCCCAGTCTGCACGGACTATCCCCAAAGGACTCAATTGCCGTTCTAAGGATGAACCGAGAGAAACTAGCTGTTGAAAGCGCAAAGTTTGGGCATCGTTAGGATGAGCGTTGAGCCACTTTTGAATTGCAGGGTTTGAAGTAACTCGTTGTTCGATAACTTTCAAGGTAATGTAAAGCGCTTGATTGGCATCTTGAACACAAGAAGTAGCAGGGCTAACTGTAGCACTTCCTGTCCCATCTCCGACTCGATAGCGAGCCATCATAATCTGCAACTGCCGGGTAAATTCCTGCAAGGGTGAAAGCTTGATGCCATCAAAATTATAATCTTGCGTCACAGGTTCAAACTTGACGACAATATCAGAAACGGGTCGCGTTGCAGCCCATCCCCATTGAAAGTTGCCCATATAGTCTGCCCAGCGGTGTGTCCCGGATATCATCGCATCGGGACTGTGAGCGTAAACCTGATGATATTTGATGTCAAACCGTAAATCTTGGGTGAAGGGGTCGCGAACTACTTCAGCTACCCCAAAGGCAAAGTGTCCGGGGACAGTGTTTGCTAAACGCATCAGCCCACTGATTTCACCTTGTTTGCCACCAATACCCCCAAATAGGTGCATGACGATCGCTTTATCTCCTGGTTTCCAATTTGATAGCGCTACCAGGCGTTGGGCTACTGTCGGATCGAGCAAAACTGTTTCAATCTTGCCTTTGTTTTGCTCGGTGTTGCGCCAATTATCTACTTTAATGTATTTTAGCCCTGGGGATGTTCCCAACAATACTCGATCTGGTTCTACTTTAAAGAGCGATCGCGGTGCTACTGCTTGAGTCACAAATATACCTTTGGCATCTCTTGCACCGTATATATACCACCCTTCTTTGCCGGCGGGGGATGCTTCAATTTGGCGCCCAGTTGATGAAAAGAATGCCCGTGAATCTAAAATTTGTTGGGGAATCCTGACTGTTCCCTCTGGTCCGTCAAAGTTACCGGATGCCGGATTGTAATGACGAATGCGGAAGTATTCGCTCGGACAGGGGCGCGTCCCAGGACAAAATTTCGGAGCAGGATAGGTGCTGCTTGCTACTTCTGGTTTCAGAATTTTCACTAAAGCATAAAAGCGTCCGGTTGCCTGGGTTGGTTCTTCGTCAATTTGCAGAACTGGTTTACCGTCACTACCTGCCACGACATCGGCACGGTCTAAGGTGACAATCATATCATCATTCGGTTTGGCACCAGCGAGTGACTGTAGCGGTCCGACATGAAGACGACCGTCGAGACGATTTGGATGGACTATACCTTTATTTTGACTTTTGATGGTGCCACGAGTAAAACGCACATCTCTGGTTGTTGATTTTACGTAAGAATTTAACTCTGGCTTGTTTTTCCATTCCAAACGAACGACTTGACCGATGAGGTTTTGCGCTTGTGTCGGTGCATGTTGAATTAGTAACCACGACCAGTCCCCCGATGGTTGCATCTGTTCAAAGGTGGGTAAGATTAGTTTTCCTACCCACTCACCAACAGGTCGGTAGAGTTTTAAGTTTTCGTTATTGCTGATTGGGTAAAATTCAGGCTGATTAAATTCTTGCCGTCTATGAATAGCGTAATTGCTTTCGCGTTTGACTGCTTGTTGCGGTCGGGGGTAAAATAGAAAGATTGCGATCGCACTGATAATCAAGAGTAATAAGAAACTCCAAAATCGTAACTTTCGCACCTTTCCCCTCGGCTTAATTTCTGATTCCTTGCCCTGCATAGAAGCTATATTGTTTGTTTTTACATAGCATCAGCGAAAATGCGGAGCAAGTGCAACTTTTTTATTTCATCTTAATATGATTTGAGTGGTGCATCGGGGAAGGTTGCAATTTAAATTACTCAGTATCGACATCAACACCAAGCGATCGTAATCTTGCCTTTAACTGTTCTACCTCTGCTTGTGCTTGTTCTGCACGTTCTTCTGCTTGCTGCCTTGCGACAACTTCTTGCCGTAGCGCTTGTGCTAGTTCGTCAGGAATCAGCAGCTTTTCTCCTGTATCCTCTCGATAAAAATTAATTAGCCGTCCCTCAGCTTGTAAGCGTAACTGTAACGGTTCACTGCGATTATCAGATATTGTCTCGTAAATTTCACCCCGCAAACGATAACCGCGTAATTGTTCTTCTTGCCACTCGCATTTCGGGTCAAATAGCCAGTATTCCTTGACTCCTAACTGTTCATAAAGAGTCTTTTTAAAGATTTGGTCTTGGTCTTTAGTGCCACTGGATGTCATTTCAAAAATAACACTGGGCACTTGACCTTCTTCCCAGATTTTATAATTGTCTCGACCTCCGGGGGTGACATCAAAAATCACCATCACATCTGGGGCAACCCGCAATTTAGGATATCCCTGAGCGTAATACATAAATTGATTTGCTAAAACAGTTGCCTGAGTTTCTGCTAAATACTGTTTTAATACTGCCAGGGTGGTTAGCAAAACATAAAGGTGATCGTAAGTTTCTGCCACGGGTTCACCATCAGCACTGGGGTAGAAAATTTCCGATTGAGCGACTGGTATTGTAGCTGTCATAGTTGTATTTGGTGCTACGAACTTATTTTAGACGAAGTGAATGCTTCAGCGCTGATACCGTTTCACAAAAACCTTGATACAAATACAGACCTGTAGAGACGCGAAATTTCGCGTCTCTACAAGATTCATATGTATCGCTATTAACGTGAAATGGTATGAGGCGCCGATTACGTGTTATTCAGTATTTTTACGGTTTGCAACAAATAATCAGATAACTCGCAAAATCCTGCACCTTCAGATGCAGTGGTGATATATACAGGTTGATGCTGCAATTGATTGGCATATTCCATCACATTCGCTACACCCACAGAAATGGGAAAATAACGTTGATCAAATAAACTTTCATCATTGGGGCTATCACCAACGGTGACAACTTGTTGAGATGAGTAACCAGGAAAGTATTCTCGCAATACTTGCAATAATCCTACAGCTTTATCTTGCCCCAAGGGTTTGATGTGACACTGGACGTTGCTGTAGGTGAATCCCCAACTCAGTTGTTGACAGAGATTACCTAAAGAAAGCAGTTCACCTGAAGTCAATGAAGCTACGTCAAAAGTCCAGTCGGTAATGCGAAAGCGATTATCAGCAGATTCTCGGATTTGGGGAAAATGTGTTTGTAATTGGGCAAAAGCTGCGGCTAAATGTTGACGATGAGCAACTAAATCGGGAATGGGGGTTAAAGCGACAGTTTCGTTATTAGATGAATAGAATATACCGCCATTTTCGGCGATCGCACCAGCGATCGGCATCAAGCTACTTAGTCCACTCACCCAGCCTGCGGAACGTCCAGTCACAATTACTACTTTAATTCCAACTGTGGCTAAATTCTCCAAAGCTTGCAATAAGGCAGAAGTAAATTTACCTTGCTGTGTTAGGGTGCCATCCATATCTGTAGCAATCAGACGAATGTTGCTAAAAGAATTGATTGGGGCAATGGGCAATGGGTATGGGGTATTGGGCATGGATGGGGGAGTGGGGCAGTGGGGGAGTGGGGCAGTGGGGGAGTGGGGCAGTGGGGGAGTGGGGGAGTGGGGGAGTGGGGGAGTGGGGGAGTGGGAGACAAGGGGACAAGGGGACAAGGGGACAAGTGGACAAGGACAATAATTCTTCTTTC
>NZ_JAOWRF010000322.1 GCF_025753815.1 Plectonema radiosum NIES-515
GACAAGGGGACAAGGGGGACAAGGGGGACAAGGGGGACAAGGGGGACAAGGGGAATCTTGATTCCTAACTCCTAACTCCTAACTCCTAACTCCTAACTCCTAACTCCTAACTCCTAACTCCTAACCCCAAACTCCTAACTCCTAACCCCAAACTCCTAACCCCAAACTCCTAACCCCTAACTCCTAACTCCTAACTCCTAACTCCTAACTCCTAACTCCTAACTCCCAACTCCCAACTCCTAACTCCCAACTCCCAACTCCCAACTCCTAACTAATCTAAAATTAAAAATGTTGAAGATTGCTTTATTTGGTACAAGTGCCGATCCACCAACTGCTGGACATCAAACGATTTTAACCTGGTTATCTGAACATTACGATCGCGTGATAGTTTGGGCAGCAAATAATCCCTTTAAATCGCATCAAACACCTTTGGAACATCGAGTGGCAATGTTGCAATTATTAATTGCGGATATGAATACGCTACAGCGCAACGTTGTGTTAGAACAAGAATTAAGTAGCTTGAGAACACTAGAAACGGTGGAAAAAGCGAAACTCAGTGTAGGTGAAGACGTAGAATTAACATTAGTTATCGGTTCAGATTTGCTGAATCAACTGCCACGTTGGTATCGAATTGAAGATTTGTTGCGACAAGTACAATTACTAGTAGTGCCGCGACCGGGACATGGGATAGATGAGTCTAGTTTGTCAGGGGTGCTTCATCAGGGGGGAAAAATTGCGATCGCTAACCTCATCGGTCTAGAGGTTTCTTCAACAGCCTATCGTGAAAATAAAGATCCTCAAGCTTTAACTGCCCCTGTTGTTAACTATATTCATCAAAAGCATTTGTACGAATGCCAGGACACAAGCAAAAAAAAAATCTAAATCTATTAAATGAACAACCTTTGGCTGATTTCAAAGTTGGTGTTGACAATGTAATTTTTTCTGTCGATACCGCGCAAAATCGGCTACTAGTTTTATTAATAATGCGACAACAGGAGCCATTTGTAAATCAATGGAGTCTTCCCGGTACTTTAGTACGTCAAGGAGAATCTTTAGAAGATGCTGCCTATCGCATCATGTCTGAGAAAATTAAAGTTAACAATCTCTATTTAGAGCAATTGTATACCTTTGGTGGACCAAATCGCGATCCACGCGAAGCAATCGATAGCTTTGGTGTCCGCTATCTATCAGTTAGCTACTTTGCCCTTGTTCGCTTTGAAGAAGCCGAATTAATTGCTGATAAAGTAACTGGTATAGCTTGGTATCCGGTCAAGCAAGTACCAGAATTAGCTTTTGACCATAACGAAGTTTTAGCCTATGGACACACACGGCTGCGAAATAAATTAGAGTATAGTCCCGTAGCTTTTGAAGTCTTGCCAGAAACATTTACTTTAAATGATTTATATCAGTTATACACTACAGTATTAGGAGATAATTTTGCCGATTATTCTAATTTTCGAGCGCGTCTACTCAAATTAGGTTTTTTATCCGATACTGGAATTAAAATATCACGCGGTGCCGGTCGTCCAGCTAGTTTGTATAAGTTTGATGCAGAAGCATTTGCTCCCTTAAAAGATAAACCTTTAGTGTTTATTTAATCAACCGCGTCTTCTGTAAAGACGTTCCGTCGGAACGTCTCTACCGCACCTTCTGTAAAGACGTTCCGTCGGAACGTCTCTACGGCGTCTTCTGTAAAGACGTTCCGTCGGAACGTCTCTACGGCGTCTTCTGTAAAGACGTTCCGTCGGAACGTCTCTACCGCACCTTCTGTAAAGACGTTCCGTCGGAACGTCTCTACCGCACCTTCTAATTAATCCAAAATGAAAATAGCGATCGCTCAAATTAACCCGATAATTGGTGACTTACCAGGAAACGCTGCAAAAATTCTTTGTGCAGCCCAAAAAGCAGCCACAGCAGGTGCGCGTTTACTATTAACACCAGAACTTTCTTTATGTGGCTATCCTCCAAGGGATTTATTATTAAATCCTAGCTTTGTTGAGGCAATGCATATAAGTCTGCAACAATTAGTTAAAGATTTACCGCCAAATTTAGCCGTATTAGTCGGAACAGTTGAAGAAAATTTGCAAGCACAAAATAATGGCGAAAAACCTTTATTTAATAGCATGGCGTTATTAGATAATGGGATTAAACAAGTTTTTCATAAGCGACTTTTGCCAACTTATGATGTCTTTGATGAATGTCGCTACTTTGAAGCAGGTTTACAAGCGAATTATTTCACCTTAGATGACATTGATATTGGCGTAACTATTTGCGAAGATTTATGGAATGATGAGGAATTTTGGGGTAAACGTAGTTACACAAAAAATCCAATTGCTGACTTAGCAATTTTGGGTGTAGATTTCATCGTGAATTTATCTGCATCCCCCTACAGCGTTCATAAACAGCAGTTTCGAGAAACGATGTTGCGACATAGTGCAGTTCGTTTTCAACAACCACTTATTTACGCCAATCAAGTAGGTGGAAATGATGATTTGATTTTTGATGGGAGAAGCTTTGCTTTGAATCGTCAAGGTGAATTAATATGTCGTGCCCGTGGATTTGAAACCGATTTAGTAATAGTTGAATTTGACGAAGTACAGCGAGATTTACTCCCAAGTACTGTAGTCGCTGAATATGAAAGTGAAGATGAAGAAATTTGGCACGCTTTAGTTTTGGGAGTGCGAGATTATGCTCAAAAGTGCCGCTTTTCTCAAGTAGTATTAGGTTTAAGTGGGGGAATTGATTCTTCATTAGTCGCTGCGATCGCCACTGCCGCACTTGGTAAAGAAAATGTCTTTGGTGTGCTGATGCCTTCGCCCTACAGTTCCGAACATTCTATCACCGATGCTTTAGCATTGGGTGAAAGCCTGGGAATCAAGACCACCACATTACCCATCGGGCAGTTGATGCAAGGCTATGACAATACCTTAGCAGACTTGTTTGCTGGGACACAATTTGGACTAGCCGAGGAGAATATTCAATCCCGGATTCGGGGTAATTTATTGATGGCGATCGCCAACAAATTCGGCTATCTGCTATTATCTACCGGCAACAAATCAGAAATGGCAGTTGGTTACTGCACCCTTTATGGTGATATGAATGGTGGATTAGCTGTAATTGCCGATGTCCCCAAAACCCGCGTGTATTCAATTTGCCACTGGCTTAATCAAGAAGGGGGAGAGGGGGACAAGGGGAGAGGGGGGGAAAAAATTTCCTCATCATCCCATAAGCAAATTATTCCTGAAAACGTCCTCACCAAAGCACCCAGCGCTGAACTTAAACCAGGTCAAGTCGATCAAGATTCCCTACCACCCTACGAGATATTAGACGACATTCTCCAACGTCTAATTCACAACCACCAATCAGCCGCACAAATAGTTGACGCCGGTCACGACACACAAATTGTAGACCGAGTAATTCAGATGGTAGCACGTGCCGAATTTAAGCGACGACAAGCACCCCCCGGCTTGAAAATCACCGATCGCGCTTTCGGTACCGGTTGGAGAATGCCCATCGCTAGCAACTGGTTTGCAGTTAAAAACACCTACCAAAGTAAAACAATCCCCATACATAACTAAGCACGCATAAATAATCCTTAATCAGAGTGCAAGTGTCCTTTCATACACTTGCGCTAGCTTTTTATATGCCCGTAGTAAGCACTTTAGTGCTTAAAAAACCCTTGTTTGGTCAAAATTTTCCTGTCTTGCTTGACAAAAGTGGAAAAACATGAGTTAATTTATATAGTACAGCAGTACTATATAATCCTAATCGAGGAAAATCCACCTCAAATGCAGATATTCTGCAACTTTCGGCTTTGCTAGTCATGTTTTTTTGGCAAATCACCCAGAAACACATAAAAAACCAAGCATCTCAGTTTTTCAAACCAAAATCATCACCTACTAACTAGTTTGAAATCAACCTGATTGCAAACATAGCCATAATTTTATTTTTCAGTAAAAAAATACCTAGTCCTAAATCCTAGAATTACACTTTCAGTAATTCTACGGCGTTAAAAACGCTCATTTAAAGGCTAGTGTGATGTCTGCATAGAGATAATATGGCTTGCAAAAAGAGTAAACCATTGCATATAGGAGTCAAGTATGACCATAGCAGTTAAAGACAGCAAACAACAACTAATGCAAGCATTTCAGCAGATTATTGCTGATAGAAAAAAACTAGAAACTAAAATAGCAACCAAACAAGAAGAAGCAGAAAAAGCCAAAAATAAAGAAACACTCGAAGCAGCTTCTACCTACACAGTTGATAATATTGTCAAAGGTTTAGCTGATTTGCAATTAGAGTTTGGCAGCATTGTCAATCAACTATCTGAAAAGTTAGCTACACAGAACTCTAAGTTAGATGAACTGAATCGAGCTAGAGAAATTGCCACCCAAAATTTGCAAGAACTTCAGCAAATTAGAATTGTTGCCGATACCTTAGATATCTTAACTCAAGAACACCGAGAAAAGTTAAAAGCTCTTGAAGAAGATATCAGAAATAAGCGAGAAACACTAGAAAAAGAAATTGCCCAAAAGCGTAAAGAATGGCAAAAAGAGCAAGCAGAGTATGAAGAAGCGCTAGAAGCATACAACGACTCATTAGCCAAACAACGAACTTTAGAAACAGACGAATATCAATATAAGTTAGAAACTACTCGCAAACTTAACACAAATGCTTACGAAGCGATAAAGCGCGATTCAGAAAGAGAAATACAAGAAACCACGCAACAGAAAGAAAAAGATTGGGCAGAACGAGAAAAAATTATCAAAGAACGTCAACCTTTATTTACAGAATATCAACAGCAAATTACAGCCTTTCCCAACGAAATGGAAGAAGCAATTAAGAAAGCTAGAGAAGAAGCAATTAAAGAAACAAGTCAAAAGGCTAAAGTAGAGGCTGATTTATTTGAAAAAGATTGGGAGTCTGCTAAACAAAGCTATGATGCTAAAGTTCAATCTTTGGAACAAACAATTCAGAAGCAAGTTGAGCAAATAGAAGGTATTTCGGCTCAACTACAAACTGCATTGAAACAAGCCCAAGATTTGGCAATGAGAGCTTTTGACAGTTCAGCAAAATAGTTTGTACTCGATATGGTGGGCAATGCCCACTATATATCAATACGCTTGGTGCTAAGGAATTGGTGGTAAAAATTGTATGTAGAGACGTAGCATTGCTACGTCTCTACGAGGATTTGGGCTTAACTGAACCGTATTGCACTAAACATGATTTTTAGTTTTGAATTAATGGAGGTTTATTATGGCAGCTAGAAAACCAAATGATAAAAACACTAAAGTCGAAATTCTCCAAGCATATGAAGAATTAACAAAAGAGAAAGCAGCACTCCAATCACAAATTGACCAACTACAAAAAGGCAGTCAATCTGCCACACTAGAAAAACCTAAATTGGAACCAAAAACGTCTATGAACCAGTCATCTAACGTTCAGCAAAAGATGAACTCTACTATTGAAAGCTTGACAAAAATTCAGTTAGGTTTTGGTAGCGCTGCCAGCGAATTATCAGAACAACTCAGCAATCAAGCTTTTAAATTAGCAGAAATTAGAGAAGCTATAGATAAGGAAGTTGAAGAATTAAAGCAGTTACATAATTTAGAAATTTCCGAAGATATATTAGATACCCTTGTCAAATCCTATGAAGATAATGCTAAGGCTTATCAAGAGGAGTTTAGCCAGCGTTATGAAGAGTTATCCCAACAAATATTAGAGGAAAGAAATACTTGGGGGAAAGAGCAAGAAGAATACAAAGGAACGACAAAAGAACGCAATGAAAACATTCATAAAAATCGGCAAAGAGAAACGGCAGAATATAAATATGATTTAGAACTGCAACGCAAACTACAAACAGATGAATATGAACAACGGCAGAAAGGTTTATATAAAGAGTTGGAAGAGATACAACAAGAAATAAATAAACAGTGGAGCGAAAAGGAGAAAGAAGTTTCTGAGCGAGAAAAGCAATTTGAAGAAGCCAAAGCTAAGGTAGAAGCATTTCCTAAAGAAAAAGAAGCAGCAATTAAGAAAGCGACAGAAGAAGGCAAAGGTATTGCTCACTACCAAGCTAAGATAAAATCAGATTTATACGCTAAAGATGTAGAAGGACAAAAGCGTTTTTATGAGCAAAGACTGCAATCTTTAGAACAGACAATATCTAATCAAGATTCTCGAATTCAAAATTTAACGAAACAACTTGATTCTGCTCTTAAGCAAGTACAAGATTTGGCTGTTAAAGCTATCGAAGGTTCGGCAAATGTCAATTCCTATCAAGCGATAAAAGAAATTGCTTTGGAACAAGCAAAAACTCAAGCTAAAAATAAGTAACTTGGTTTTAAATTAGAGTTATCAACTAGTAACAATCACGTTTTTACTAGTTGATAAATTGAATAATCTCGTAGTGAGGACTAAAGTCCTCAAATCAAAGGACTGAAGTCCTTACTACTTGTTTAAATAAGAAAATAGAGACGCATTTATGTTTGCGTCTCTACCCAGAGGAAACCCATTATATTTAAAAGTTAAAAAATAAAAAATTACAACATAAACTTCTCTGCAAGCTACTTGATCGATATTACTCAAGTAATTTACAGGGTGAATTATAGTGTTTCATCCAGTTTTTTAGGCTGCGGTTTAACGTCGATTTGGTTATTGACTTGGGATCTAGTAGCACCATTCTCAGTTTTTATTGGTTTGCCATTATTAGGAGGTTTTAGACTAGTCATAAGAAGATATCTGATTGTGAACTCTCTACAACTTTGGATACAATCGCGTAAGTTGCTAATCCGGAAAATAAGAAAAAAAAATCGGCTTGTAGCCGATAAAAAAAATTAAATTGTCTATATTGCTTGCAAATAGCGGATTTAATATCACGCAAAGGCAGAAAAATCTAGATTGGGGGGAATATCTTGAATACGTCCAGGTCCGATCGCTTGCAATGCTTCTTTCAAAGAAATATCACCAGTATACAACGCCTTCCCGACAATCACACCTGTTACACCTTGAGATTCCAACGCAAGCAAACTTAACAAATCTGTTACAGAACTAACCCCACCAGAAGCGATAATAGGGATAGATATAGCAGCGGCAAGTTCTCGCAAAGCTTCTAAATTGGGTCCCGACAATGTACCGTCACGGTGGATATCTGTGTAGATAATCGCTGCTGCTCCTAATTCTTGCATTTGTACTGCTAGTTGCGTAGCTAAAACTTCTGAAGTTTCTAACCAACCACGAGTCGCTACTAAGGAGTTACGTGCATCAATACCAATAATAATTTGTTCGGGAAATTCTTGGCAGAGTTGTTGTACTAACTCAGGCTGTTCTACAGCGATGGTTCCCAAAATTGCTCGCTGCACACCTATATTGAATAATTGTTGCACACTTTGGCGATCGCGCAAACCCCCACCAACTTGAATTGGCACCGATACTGTGGAGGCGATCGCTTCAATTGCCCCTAGATTAACTATCTTACCTGCTTTTGCGCCATCCAAATCAACAACGTGCAGTCTCCTTGCACCCTCTTCAACCCACTGTTTGGCAACATCAGCCGGATTTTCATTAAAAACTTGCGACTGTGAATAGTCTCCTTGATAAAGTCGCACACAACGACCTTCTAGTAAATCAATCGCAGGAATTACATCCATAATTGTTGGTTATTAGTTGTTAGTTGTTAGTTGTTAGTGGTTAGTGGTTAGTTGGAGCGTTCTTGCGGAAGAAATTCCTCCTTGTCCCCCTTCCCTTGTCCCCCTTGTCCCCTTCCCTGTCCCCCTGTCCCCCTCTCCCCATCCCCTACTCCCTACTCCCTTTCATAACCGCTTCCCGAAAACCCAACACAATTAATATATTAGAAAGCGTTAAAAAAACTTCTGCACCTCCGTGTAGGAAATCGACATTTGCTAAAGACTCACCATAATGCACTTGGGCATAAATCCCTATCGGAATCGTGACTCCAACAAAGACCAAAGTGCCGTAAAATCCATAAAGTGCCAAACGTGGCATTTGCTCAGAACGTCTAATAAACCACAAAAATCCCAAGTAGGGAAACAGTGATAGGGCAAATAAAGTTTCTTTTGAAATCATCGGTTTTGAGGAGTTAGGTAGAGACGTCGCAATGAAACGTCTGTTGTAGAGACGTTCTAATGGAACGTCTGTTGTAGAGACGTTCTAATGGAACGTCTGTTGTAGAGACGTTCTAATGGAACGTCTGTTGTAGAGACGCGAAATTTCGCGTCTCTACAGGAATTTGCAATATTAAAAAATCATAACTTTGATGTCATAGTTTCTTGAGAATCTGCTTCTACAGCCTTTTCCGATTTGGTGGAACGCCAAATCAACACCGCAGCTGCCCAAAGTGTAAAATTACCGATTAAGGTCATGGCAGCTTGCAGCGTTACCAACCATTCTAAAGATTCGGCATTATCGAAATAATGCCAGGTGCAAGCACACATAGCGCTAATCAAAGCTGGTAACATAGCAAAAGACAAGGCTCCCCAAGTACGGTTGCCAGTAACTTCACCGTAAGTCCAGATTAACCAAATCGCGGCAATCCACTCAATAACGCTAGAAACATGAATAATCCAGGTGGGAATCGAAAGGACGTGCATAATTAATTCAAAATTAAAAAATCCAAAATGTCTAAGATGCGGGTGTTGTTGTCTGGGTATTACGGTAAGGGAAATGGTGGTGATGAAGCTTTGTTAGCGACGCTTCTACAAATGCTACCAGAACATGTCACGCCTGTGGTTCTCTCTGGTAATCCACACCAAACACGCGATCGCTATTTGGTAGAGTCAAGCGATCGCATGGCACCGTTATCTGTAATTCAAGCTTTGCGCTCCTGCGATGCTTTCATCTGGGGTGGTGGTAGTTTAATTCAAGATGTCACCAGCAGTATTAGCCCATTTTACTACGGCTCTTTGATGGCATTAGCACAAAAAATGAAGTTAAAAACTGTTGCTTGGGCACAAGGGATTGGTCCATTAAAGCGTTCTCTAACTCGTTCTTTGGCGCGGAACACCTATTCTAATTGTACCAAAGTTAGTGTACGCGATCGCGCTAGTGCTGCTTTATTATCTGATTGGCAAATACCTTTTATTCTCGCTCCCGATCCGGTTTGGGCTTTGGAAAGTAAGCCTGTACCTGGACTGTGGGATTTACCTGCGCCGAGAGTTGCTGTTACATTGCGATCGCATCCGCAACTCACAGAAACGCGCCTTGCGAATTTAACTCGCGCTTTAGTTGATTTCCAAAAAGCCACGCAAACCTTTATTTTACTGCTGCCTTTTCAAAAAAGCGAAGATTTAAGCATTGCCGAAGCCATCCAACCGCAGCTAGCAAATGTCAGCAAAATTATGTGTTTGGAAGATCCACAACTTTTAAAAGGTGTGTATCGTGGTGTAGAAATGGCGATTGGAATGCGTTTGCACAGCTTAATTATGGCAGCTAGTGAAGGCTGTCGCTGTTTTGCTCTCAGTTACGATCCCAAAGTTAATCGCTTGATGGAAGATTTAGATATGCCTGGATGGGATTTAGCTAGTTTACCAGATGATGTCAACTTGATTGGCACAACTTGGATCGAACATTATGCCAATGGAGATGCGTTGTCACGAGAAAAAATTCAGTTTTTAATAGATAGAGCGCTTATACATCGTGAAGTATTGAGTCAAGCACTTGCTTAAATAACAATCAAGCATCAGTAGAAAAAATTAAGTTTTATGACGATTGTCACCCCGAAACGCTTTACCATAACCGAGTACCATCGCTTGATTTCACTGGGATTTCTAACTGAGGACGATCGAGTTGAGTTGATCCGGGG
Organism: Plectonema radiosum NIES-515; assembly: GCF_025753815.1. Lineage (GTDB taxonomy): Bacteria > Cyanobacteriota > Cyanobacteriia > Cyanobacteriales > Nostocaceae > Hassallia > Hassallia radiosum_A. The sequence continues at coordinate 9,821 of NZ_JAOWRF010000322.1, forward strand.
AGAATTGATGCAAATGGCAGCAAAAGGCACACGTCATTCTGTCTGTAATACTAAGTTATATCAAGAGTTATATGAATTAATTAAAGGTTTAGCCGTTGTGCGGGGGCAAGAGCCTATTATACTTTCTAGCGATAGTGAGCCTGAGCCAGATGTTGTTATTGCACGCGGTCAAGATGATGATTATTTATCCAATCATCCTCTACCCGAAGATATTTTACTAGTTATCGAAGTCTCAGATTCGACGCTGAAATATGACCGGAATACTAAACTAGAACTTTACGCTGAAGCTCAAATTAGCGACTACTGGATTATTAACTTGTTAGCGAATCAACTAGAGCGTTACAGTCAACCTTACCAAGATACTCAAGGTAATTTTGGCTATCGCATTAAGCAGATTTATCTTAGTAATGAGTCGGTGATACTTCCAGGTTTTCCCAATTTATCTTTGAAATTGGTGCGAGTATTTCCAGGTTTGGGATAAGTTCAAATTAGTTATGAGTATCAGCCTTTGGATAATGCGAGTATCGCCTAAAATTATATCGATAAATGACATTAACGAAGAGGATATTTTAGAAATTGGTACAAAGTCAGAAATAGTTTGTATAATTTCTGAACTTTGCCCAGAATATTCATTCGATGAAAGTTGTTATTATTTACCAGGATACACCGAAGATAATACAAGTCATTTTCGCTGGAGAGTCTGTTTGGGAAATGATGACTCTGTAAAAATGATTCATATTTCACCCCATATAGGCAAGTGTGATTTAACAATTATTAAAAATATTTGTCAGCGGTTAAAATGCCGTGTTTTTGATCCACAATATAGTGAATTTATCTTAACTGAATAAACGGGCAACAGGGCAAGTTAACCCAAGTAGTAGCGATGTCAACGATTGAAAAAGTCATTGGCTGTAATTTTCAAAGTAACTAACAAAAGCCTGCGAAAATAGTGTTATACTTACGTACAGCGATGTTTTATGGGAGTTAAATCAGAATGATACGTCGGTAACACAAACACGCAAATCAGTTAAGTCGCTGCAATCGGGCTAAATGTCCTGCTCGATTCTGATTGTTCGTTTGTTGTCATCACCAAAGTCACTTACTAATCGATGGCGATTTGTCACTTGATCGTATCCTGTTTGACCCAGTAACAGAAAGTATTAGCGGTATGATTGATTTTGGTACGTCTGGTTTAGGCGATCCTGCTTGTGATATCGCAGTGCAACTGGGAAACAGAGAGTGAAAGTATTGTGCAGCGTATGCAAAGTGAGTATCTAATGTTAGCAGAACACATCGACCGCGCACGCTTCTGGGTAGGAACGTTAGAGTTACAATGGGCTAATCGTGCATTGAAGTATAAAGATATTAGCTTATCACTGGCGCATATCGGCATGGCAAAAGATATTAAACTTGTAGGTACACCTTTGCGTTAATTCGTAGAGTTTTAAAACGCACCAGGTAGCTGAGGTAAGCCCAGAGTGACGCTGAGTCTTTATTTAAAGTTAAGTAAATAAACTCGCAACAGAGCAAGTAAACCCAGGTAGTAGCGGTGAACTTAGATTGTCAGTGCTAAATAAGGTTGCCGCTAACACCAGTGTTGCTTGCTCTCGTCGATAAATCTGGATTTGCTGTAATTGGCGATCAACTATCCAATATTCTCGCACACCTTGAGTAGCGTAGAGCTTTAACTTTACCTGCTTATCGCGTCGTTCGTTTTCCTCACCAGGAGAGACCCTTACGACACTGGGATCATCAACAGGTTGCTGATAGTGTTTGTATGGAGTTGAATCTTTGATCACGTCAAACTAACTTGGGAGAAGCAGTAACAAGCGCTGGAATTATTTTCACCAATGCGGATAATGTCATCCCTGACGTAGTTTGGATCGCTAAAGAACGGTTAGCATCAGTGTTAGATGATGCAGGACATTTAACTGCTGCACCAGAGTTGGTAGTTGAAGTTCTGTCAGAAATAATTCTCCGTCTACAATCTCATAGCGATTGCCGTTGTCTGGCAACAACTCTAAATCAGCAGTTGTCCAACGTACTTGGTTCGTTTGGCTCATATAAGCATCCTTTGAATCATATCTTTTAATCTACCAGCCTCAACGAACGTGCGGCAAAATAAATAGGTAAGCTGCGAAAAGGGAAATATCACAGCATGATTAATTTAATAACAATTGCACTTAAACACAACGCGAAAAACCTAATTATTTTCCATTAAATCTGCCTTTAATTAAAGCTTTTGAATAAATGAACTTTCAAAATACTGTAACTTTTTTCGTTGGGGAAAATGGTTCGGTAAAATCAACCATGTTAGAAGCGACCGCAACAGAAATTAACTTGAACTTTGTCCCTTGTAGTAAGCGCTTCAGCGCTTTTCTGAAAAGATAAAGCGCTGAAGCGCTTACTACAATTCATCCCCACAATCTTCTACCTGCTTTGCCATTTAATCTTTCATGAGTATCTTTCAACAAAGCCGGAATATTCAACTTTTCTGGACATTTCGGTAAACAATCACCGCACTCTGTACACTTATTCCCTTTCATTCCACCGAACCAGTGACCGGCGTTTTCAAACATTCCGTAGCGATATTCTCCATAATCGCTCATATCGTATGCTACAGCAAGATTCCGCAGGCGCAATACTTCCGGTATATTGATATTTGCTGGACAAGGTAAACAAGCATAGCATTGACTGCACTTGTCAGTTGCCAAAGCTGTATTTTTATGACTTTCTAAACGTTCAAAAACAGCAATTTCTTCTGATGTTAATTTACCGTCAAAATTAGCCGCTTGTATCGGTTCTAGCAATTCATCGGGGTTTGCGGCTCCCACACTGAGGGTGGTAATGTCAGGATTGCTGAGTAAAAAACGATAATTTAGCTCTAAGGGTGAAAACGGAGAACACAAATCTTTGAGAATTTCCGGTGGAGTGTAAAGTTTTCCTCCTTTATCAGCCGGGGAAATGATAAAAACACCCATGTCTTTTTGACTAGCTAACTGAATCGCTGGTGCATTCCTTTGGAAAAAATAGTAATAATGCAGATTGACAAATTCAAATAAATCTGTATTGATAGCTGCAAGAATTACATCAACAGAACCGTGAGTAGAAAAGCCTAGGTGTTTGATGCGCCGATCGCGCTTCGCTTCTTGCACTGCTTGCATACAACCATTTTTGGCTTGAACCCAGTCTAAATGCTCACTCGTATTTAAACCATGAATTCCCAAACAATCTATATAATCTAGCTTTAATCGCGTCAGAGATTCATCAATATAGCGACGCATGCTGTCAGCATCCGGTGTGGGAGGAATTTTGGTAGTAATGTAAAGCTGATTTCTGGGTATTTGTCCCCCAATCAGCGCTGCACCAAGATACTCCTCACTATTGCCATAACCTCTGGCAGTTTCTATATGATTAATTCCTTCTTCGATCGCTTTTTGGATCGTTAAGAGCGCATTTTCCTCAGAAGCCAGGTAGCGCATTGTCCCCAAGGAAAGCACCGAAAGGCGTAAATTTGTTTTCCCGAAACGTCGGTATTCCATCTTTTAGATCATATCCGGTAAATTACTTACAATGTAAAGACGTTCCGGCGGAACGTCTCTACGACGGATTGCTAGCTGTCGGTGCCGAAGCGCTTGATCAAATCTTCGGGACGGAGATTGGAAATAAATTCGCGAAACGCTTGCTGTTCGGCTTCATCAGCATCGCGATCCACGGGGATGGAAGCATTAGCGATCACTTCTTCCATAACCCAGATAGGAGCGTTGGTACGCAGAGCCACGGCGATCGCATCGCTGGGACGCGCATCAATTTCTTTTTTGACATCACCTTGCTGGACAATCAAAGCTGCATAAAATGTGTCCTTTTGTAGCGAATGGATAATGACCTTCTCTAAAGTCATATTCCATAGTTCTAGAATATTCACTATCAAATCGTGGGTTAAGGGTCTGGGAGGCTTTTGATTCTCCAGCGCACCCATAATAGCCCTAGCCTGTTCTTGACCAATATAAATTGGCAAAGCGCGGCGATCTGAAGCATCTTTCAAAAGTACAATGGGGCTGCGGGTGATAGCATCTAATGCTATGCCAGCGACTTTCATTTCAATCATTGGCGAAGCCTCTACAATCCTTTGAGCGCTTGGTAGCTATGTAATAAATAGTACTCATTGTCGGGGAAGACGGCGAAAAGAATAAGCATAGGCCTTTGTTTTCTATAATCACTTCTATTAAACTCCCTGCTAGTGGTGAACACTCCTCGGAATTCTTTCTCGGTGTAGTTCAACAATAATCTTCTTAACCAAGTATGCCTTGTAAATGATATAAATGTGTTGATTTGTTTCTGCAATAACTTGTCTAAAATAATACTCATGAGGTGGAAATTATTGTGATAATTACGAGTTGATTTAAGTCAAAATTAGGCAATAAATAGAGTTAGTTTTGCGAAAAAGCCGTGTTTACAGGATTAATCCAATCATTAGGAACGATCAAACCTTTAGGGAGCGATTCTTGGCAAATTACATGTTTACCCCAGTCACCTGAGTTAATTATGCAAGATTTAGCTTGTGGTGACAGTATTGCTGTCGATGGTATTTGTCTAACGGTAGAAGAAATTTTAGAATGCGGATTTATCGCCACCGCTTCACCAGAAACTCTTCGCCGCACGACTTTGAGGCAACAATCAGACCAGAAGTATGTTAACCTAGAAGCGTCCCTGCGAGTAGGCAGCAAAATCGGCGGTCATTTTGTTATGGGTCATGTAGACGGTACAGGACGAATGCAGGCAGTCCAACAAACTGCAACTTCCTGGGAAATGACTTTTATCGCCGAAAGTGCGATCGCTCGCTACATTGTCCCCAAAGGCAGCATAGCCGTAAACGGCATCAGCCTGACAGTCGCCGAATATGAACCAGAACTTTCCCAATTCAAAGTGGCAGTTATTCCCCTCACCTATGCCGAAACCAATCTCCGCTATCTCCGTCCCGGTAGTTTGGTCAATCTCGAAGGAGATATTCTCGGCAAATACGTGGAAAAATTCCTTTATCCCGGCAACCGACAAAATACAGCTTCAGATTCCAACTTTGATCAAATCACACCCGCATTCTTAGGCGAACACGGGTATTTGTAATTAGGGCATTGGGCATGGGGCATGGGGAATAGAAAGAAATGTCCCCCTTGTCCCCCTTGTCCCCCTTGTCC
>NZ_JAOWRF010000342.1 GCF_025753815.1 Plectonema radiosum NIES-515
AGATATTGAAATTCAAAATATCGACCACTTGGGTATAATTGCAGGGATTATAGACTCCATAGGTTTGGGAGAAATTATTAATGAAATAATTGGGCAAGAGCCAGGAGAAAAAGTAAGCCCAGGACAGATTGAACAGGCGATCGCCAACACTCAAAGCGAAGAAGAACGCAAGCGCTCATTACCAACACAATTGGTGGTAAGTCTTGTAATAGCAATGAGTTTGTGGTCAAAAGACTCGATGCGGATGTACTTAAAAACTTGATTGATGGTCTAAGTGAGGCATGGATTAAGGTTGGTAGATATTGGCGAGTACCTTGTAAGTCAGCCATTACACAAGCCCGACAGCGATTAGGTGCAAGGGTAATGAGCCAATTATTTCACCAATTAATACGACCAATGGCCACACAGGAGACGTTAGGAGCGTTTCTCAATGGACTAAGAGTTGTAGTCATTGATGGTACCTGCTTCGATGTCCCAGACAGCGATGAAAATGCGAGAGTTTTTGGTCGTCCTGGCAGTCGTCCTGGAACAGTTGCAGCTTTTCCAAAAGTTAGATTAGTGATCTTGATTGAAGCAGGGACACACTTAATTTTTGATGCTTTGATGTGCCCATATCGCATAGGAGAGCGTGTACGAGCGTTAAAGTTGTTACGCTCAGTCACCGCAGGAATGTTATTGATGTGGGATAGGGGCTTGCATTCTTATGAAATGGTACAGGCAACAGTTTCTCACGGGTGTGATTATTTAGGGAAGAATACCAGCCAATGTTAAGTTCCTGGCGGAACAACCTCTCCAAGATGGCTCCTATCTGTCTAGGATTTACCCATCAGGAAAGCTCCGAAAAAAGGGTTCTCAGCCAATACTAGTACGAGTGATTGAATATACAATTGAGCATTCAGAAGCTCCAACTGAACAACTCACATATCGCTTGATTACTAGCTTATTAGATCTTGAAAAATTCCCCGCAGAGCTGTTAGCTAGAGAATATCATCAGCGTTGGGAAGTAGAGAATACCATTGATGAATTGAAAATACACCTTTTAGGACGAAAGACTCACGTTCGTTCCCAAAAACCACGCGAAGTAGTGCAGGAAGTATACGGCTGGTTGTTGGGACATTGGTCAGTAAGGGTGTTAATGTTTCAAGCTGCAACTACTGCTGGGGTTCCACCATTACGTCTGAGTTTTACAGGAACATTACGGGTCATCCGTCGTGCTATTCCTAAATTTAAACACTTACAGCCAGAAGAATTCCCCCTTTTTTCGATTGGCTAACCGTAGAAATTCTGGATACGTTGTTACCCGAAAGAGTTCACCGTACTAATCCCAGGGTTGTGAAAAAACCTGTATCAAAGTTTCGTTCTAAAAAGCTGAGACACAGAGGTACTGGACAACGAGCCAAAGCTGCGAAATTTCATATCACTAATCAGCTTTTTAGCCTTAACTGAACCGTATTGGGTTATATCCCCCGCTTGAAAGACGGGGGCTTTACGCATCACGCCCCGTAAGTTTTTTGCCTACCAATCATAGTACTGAGTGGTTCAGGGATGTTTACGTATGCTTACCCAACATCATAAGTTTTCCCTTGTCAATTCGCTACGAACTTACGCAAAGGTGTACTTAGTTTGGCTCAGTTATAAAAATAACTGGGGTAATTTATAATGCCTGGATTTTATTTTGCAAATAATTTAAGCGAGCCACTTTTTTGTCCAAAGTACAGTTAGCAATTAACGAGAAATGAACTCTAAGATATGGCTAGCAACAATATCTGGATATTCTTCATGAGGGAAATCGCCGCAGTGAGAAATAGTTACAAGTTGTGAGTTTTTAATGAAGTTTTTAAATCGATAAGCAGTTGATAATGGAACTAATGGATCGTCTTCACCCCAAATTAGAAGAGTTGGCATTTCAACATATTTCATTACTCCTTCAAATCTTTCGAATTGACTTCCATAACTTGCTCGAACTTGGAGTCCAATACGTGTTTGCAGATAACCTGTTCTTTGGAAGTTTCTGAAGTAATACAGAATGACATCGTCAGTTGCAACTTCCTTATTCACATGAGCAGCGCGCCAGCGTTGAGAAAAGAGATTGAGAGGGAAGAAACGCGCTGCTAAACTGCCCAAAATCGGCGTAGCAATCAATTTATACAACCACATATTTGTTTTTGTTTCTCCCATTGCTCCAGCAGCCATTATAATCAAATCCTTGACCATATCTGGATATTGGGACGCAAACCATGCTGCAATGGAACCACCCATTTGCGCTCCTACTATGGTAGCTTTTTGTACTCCAATTGTCTTGAGAAATTCATTGAGGAACTGAGCATAAGAATCAACTGAGTATGGAGGATGACCACTTGGAGACTTACCATAACCAGGTAGGTCAGGAATATAAACACGATAATTCTTGGCTAAGGCACCCCATACATTCCTCCATGTATAGGATGAACTTAAAAAACCATGAAGTAAAACAACTGGTTGTCCTTCTTCAGGACCCACAACACGGAAATATGTGCGTATTTTTTGCACATTTACTATTTGTTCACTAGGAATCTCAGAACTTTTTGTCAGCATCTCTCTAAAATCAACTTGTACAAAATTGTAGAGAAGAAAATTAAAGCGTCTTTAAAAACTCTTCTAGTATTGAATGAAACCCTTTTGGGTCTTCAATTGGTGGAAGATGCGCTGTTTCTAACAAATGCTTTTGCGCACCAGGAATAAGTGCAGCTATTTCGTCTGTAATTCGTGGTGGAAAAAGTATATCTTCGCTACCCCCGACAACCATAGTGGGTATTTTAATTTGAGGTAAGATTTCTCTTGTGTCGTGTTTTAAGGAGCAAGCATATATATGTTCAAGACTCTCGCACGTATACTGGTTGAACATGAGACGCTTTAAATTATCCTCATCTTGAGGTACGCGGGAAAGATTTTTTTCGGAAAATAGGAAAGCTTTTAAAACCTCCCAAAATGTCTCTATATCTCCTCGTTTCAAGAAACCATGCAAAAGATTAAGAAGAATAAATGTTGAACCGGATGCTTTTGCCAAAGAAGATACAATGACAAGCCCCCGCAAATACTCAGGGAAGTTGACTGCGAAATGTTGAGCAACGGCCCCACCATGTGAAAGCCCAACCAAAACGACTTTATAAAAGCCTAGATGCTCTAAAACCATTTTGAGATCTTCGGCATGCGCTTCATTTAAGGGAAACCCAGGCTCCCTTGTAATGGAATGTCCATATCCACGCATATCAAATGTGAGTACAGTATACTCTTTCCTTAACAATTTAGCCTGGTAAAGCCAAGTCCCAGATAAAGTAGACGAAAGGCATACTACTGGTCCTTCTCCTCTCAAAGTGCAATGGATTACACCTCGTCCAATATCAACTTCCTTTTCAACCGTTTTGATATTTAGATTAGTTGTCATTGTCCTACACGTTCCTCAATGTTGTCATTCTTTGTAGCTGTAACTAAACGATATTGTGCATTATTTTTCGCATATCGCTCACTAATTATATGTCGGCGAAGCTTTAATGTTTCCGTTAAACACCCATTCTCAACAGTTGGTAACTCACCAATCAATAGGAATTTTTTAATTCTCTCCCAAGGATGCAAAGAATGGTTTATCTCCATGATGGCTGTTCCTATATACTCTTCTTGCACCTCCCGGTTATTAGAGATTGTATCGAGTTCTACAAATATGAGAGCTGATAATTCTCGCTCACCATTACCAACAACAACACAGGCTTCAACACTCTGAATTTTGGATATTTCCTCTTCCATAGGGCGAACGAATATCTTTTCACCACTTAGTAGAGCAACAAATTCTTTTATTCGCCCAGCAAGACTTAAATATCCATCTTCATCTAGTCTTCCCACATCTCCAGTACTAGTCAATTCTCGTCCAAATTTTTCATCATGGATAACTTTTCCATCCTTAATCAAGCCATATAAAAAGGGAATATTAGTCGAGAAGAGAACTTCATTAGTTTCAGGAGCTATCATAACGGATCCCCAATCAACAACTTTCCCAACTCTTCCAAAACGTTGATACTGAGGCGAGTTTATCGCAATCATACCTAGCTCAGTCGTGCCATAAACTTCAAAAATGGGACATCCCATTCTTTGAAATTTTTCCAGCAATGATTTTGGTGTTGGTGCGCTTCCAATAAAAATACAACGAGCTTTAGGTCCAAATACATTAGCTACTGAAAGCTGAGTTCCAGTTTTTTGCTGCTGTAAATTTGAAATTTTAGACAGACGAGAATCAAGATGCTGCAGCAGTCGTGGAACAATTACATGAATAGTTGGAGCAAATTCTATCGAATCTTGGATGAGCCGTGTTGGGTTAGATAAAATAATATCTATCCTATTTTTAATCATCCCATAAGTAAGCATCCGTTGCGGTAAGTGTGACTGTGGCAATACCATCAGCAGAGAATCTTGAGATGTAAAACTATAAATTTCCTTGAAACGGTCTATAGTGTAGAGAAGCGGATAAGAATGAACAGCGAAAAACCGAGGTTCAGAAAGAGTACCGCTTGTAGATACAATGGTGAACGGGTCGAGAAAAACGATGGAAGGAGGCTCGGCATTGATAAACTGAGCAATCAAAAAAGCAACTGAGACAATTTGAGCATTATTTGTATCGCTCAACGAAATCACTTTACATCCGAGATCAGTATACTCCTTACAGTGGTCACAGTCTTCTGTAACGAGCAATGACACCTTCATTTCCTTGATTGCAACAAGAACTCTTGATCGAGGAGCGCTTGGATAAAGTGCAAGGGAAACTGCTCCTGCTAAAACACAGGCTAAATCAGTTACAAACCAGGCGTATGAGGTTCCTCCATGTATAGCGACAATATCGCCTTGGTTCACTCCAAGCCATTTAAAGGCGCAAGAAAGTGCGATCGCTTCTCGATAGCATTGTGAGTAAGTTTTGCGTATGACATCGTTGTGAATTCTGTAAGTGATATAGGTCGAATCATTGCTTTTCATTGAAGCAATGATATCGCATAAAGTTGGTGAGTTCTTGAACATACTACACTATAGCAGTCCTAAATGAGTCGTGATTTTTTTTGTTAAGCTAGGGGGCAGGAAAGAATGATTTACAGAAGTCGGCGGGTTTGCCCACTCCTTCTAGGGGTGGGATGAACCGCCGCCTTTAGACTTGGGGCATAGGGCATTGGGCATTGGTATTCTTTCCCATGCCCCATGCCCTATGTGCATTGCCCGCGAAATCCCACTCCTTCTAGGGGTGGGATGAGCTTAAAAATGTACTTCGCTTTTTCACAAATGATTTAGGATTGCTATACATGGTTAAATGTCTGTGGTACTTAGGAATTTGTCAAGAACTTTATGTGAATGCAAATCTCCTGACAATAAGCCGATTTTCCATTGAAATGGAAAATCTCTTTAGAGTAGATCTCTATCTCAAGCTATACGTTTCAACAGTCTTTCTTCACCCAGAATCTCTTGGGAATTTTAACATTCTTGAAGTTGTTCATTAAGTAAGCAGGATGGATGGTCATTGCCTTTCATCTTATGGATTCTATTCGGCTTTGACAATTTACACAATCTAACTTACGAGTTCGTGCTTGGCAGAATGATCTTGGCGGTTCGTTGCCCATAAATCACCCAAAGCTAAAGAATCGGTAAAAAGCTGTCCGTAGTATTGAAGTGTCATTTTCCAAGCATGAACGATATCGTCATAGTAAGTATCGTTATGACCATAACGCTCCAACGCCTCCCTTGCTTCATCTGCATGGGCGATATCATCAAGTCCATGCACTCTCAGAAATGTTGTGGCATTGCGGGGTATACCACATTTAGTTTCCAGCAAATCTGCAACAGCTTTAGCCCAGGTTTCACCTAATCCTTCTGTTGCAACTGCATCGCCAATTAGTGCGACTGGATTCCCAACTGTTGCGAGATAATAGTTTTGCGTAATCATAGCCCATCCTCCTTGTGAAGGATGACCAGACAGAACTTCTGTAGGATCTTCTCCAAGCGCCCGAATATCATTGACGCAAAGAAGATCGTGCCCCTTCTCTTGATGAGCAAACTCTGAAAAAAAACTGTGCAACCAATTGTCTTTGCCACTAATTTTTTCTGCTGCAAGTTCAAGATAAGGCACTGTATGATGGATGAGATGGTAGGTTTCTCTAATGTAGGCTATGTACTGCAACCGCGTAAAACTTCCAGAACGGAGTTTCTCAAAAAATGGATTGTTTTCAATATGACTTATGTAGTCATTTCTCGTTGCTTCTAGTGCCTTTTCAAAATGCATTGCTACTACTCCCTCTCGTTCTTACTTAAACGGAAGTGAAACTTTCGATTCCTGACTCTATAGTCATTGTCTCTTCGATATCTATTCTTAAAGCTTTTAGAAAACGACCTGTCAAGTTGTATAGACCTATTAACAGAGTCAGATTTACAAGCTCTGCATCATTAAAGTTTTCCTTCAGCTTTCCAAGCAGTTCGTCTGTAACTCCCCCTGAGTCTTTTGTTAGTACAAATGCATACTCGACAATAAGTTGCTCTTTCTCATTTAGTATTTCGTTACTGCTTGGTAAACCTATTGCATTTATTTCGAGCTGAGTTAGCCCTACTTTCAGCGCTGATGCTGACATATGTGAAACACAATATTTGCAGTCATGAGCTTTTGCAGTTCCTAAAGCTGCTAGGGCTCGATATCGCGGTCCAACAGAAGGTGAGATATACAACTTTGCCCAGAAAGGTACAAATGAAGTTAACAATTCAGGACAATTAGCAATAGCTTTCAAAATGTTGGGGACAAGACCATAGTCTCTCTCAACCATCTCAAGAATTGTTGCTGCCTCATTGTCCACTTCATGCTTTTCGAGAAGTTTTATGGCTGCCATAATTTTGACCTATTCTACATAGACTATCCTTAAACGTTCCCAGAAACTAAGACTCCATGTGTAATGGCTTCATTGATTGTGGAGCGGATAGAACCTTTGACTTGCTCATTACTATCTCCACACAATTCAATTAGCTTTAGAGAATTTGTTTGTCCATCGGTCTTACTAAGAATTTTGCTCATATTCTCAGTGAATGGTAAGGAACGTCCATCAGAGAAAGCTATTACTTTAGCAGGTCGGAGTTGTAGCCCATCTATGGCAAAACTTTCCTTAATCTTCCAGTTCTGACTTTTAACTAATGGAGTAGACACAGAAACCATCTCTGAGCCTACGCTTTCTCCATCAAAGATGCCGTCAGTTATCTTTTTTAAATGAGTAGGCACTTCTAATTTATTCATGAATCTACGGTACCAAGACCTATGTTCATAGGCACCAGCTATGATTGTGATAAATGCTTCTTCGGGTTTTGCATTAGGAATATCGAGAGTGTTTCGGGCATGCCAAAAGTATGACTCTTTCGAGTTATGACCACCGTATAAAAAGTAAACTTGCTCTTTCAACCGATTGTATTCGCGATAATACTGTTCCTGGTAGAAACTAAGAACTTCACTTTCACTTTGTGAAGGGTCGGTCAGTATGGTATTCAAGCTAACCGCAGCAAGAAAACCTGATAGCATCGCAAGATGCACCCCTGTTGAGAAAAGAGGATCGATAAAACATGCTGCATCACCAACAGCAATATACCCTTTTCCGAAAAATGAATCGTAGGTATATGACCAGTCTTTCATCACTCGGATCTCGTCAACTATTTCAGCTGACTCGAGTAGCTTAGCAAGCTCAGGAGTTCTTTGAATTGCGTCAAGGTAGAACTCTTTAGTACCTTGCTTTAGAGCCAAAGCATAGTTTTCTTGGTCAAGAACAACCCCTATACTCGTGATATTGTCTCGTAAAGGTATGTACCACCACCATCCATCATCGAATGTTGGTAAAAATGTATTCCCTGCGTCGAGTCCTTCCGGACGCCATGCATCTTTCCAGTAACTCCAGATCGCCATGTTTCTAAGCTTTTCGTCCCACGTCCGCTTACCAAGCTGTTTCGTAATAAATCCTCCCTGTCCAGAAGCATCTATTACCCAATTAGCCTCTGCTATGTGGCGAGTTCCTGTTTCTACGGATTCATACTCAAGAGCTACAATTCTGCCTTGCTCCTGTTTGAAACCTATTACACGATGACGCTCAAGAACTGTTACACCGTGTTCACGGGCGTTATCTAATAGGAGTTTATCAAAAGGACCGCGTTCAACTTGATAGCCAAAGTCATAAGGCATTGCAAGTGCATCTTTGAAATAGACAGTCCAGGGTTCGCGATTACTTCCCCAAATCCAAGTAACTCCAAACTTCTTGACGAATCCAGAATTTTCAACTTTCTCAAGGACACCAATTTTCTTAAGCAGATCAGCAGTCCCAGATAGTAAAGACTCGCCAATGTGATACCTAGGAAACTCTTCACGTTCAAGGAGAAGAACATTCCTTCCGGCGTCTGCTAGCAAAGTACTAGAAGTTGAACCTCCAGGTCCACCACCAATGACAATCACATCGTACTTGTTAGACATTTTTTTTACCTCCGAAAGTGCTAATTTAGAAAACTTAAAGGGATGAAGGATTCCTAAGCTAGGGCATGGCTTTTAGCTTCTCAATACACTATTTCATGAGTCATGGTTAGGTTTTTTGAGAAGCTATTAGACAGGCTATGCTGCTGAGAGTCCTACGGAAGACATAACAGTCACAAATCGCTCAACAGTTTTTTCACGGAAGTTGTTGTCTATCAATCCAAATTTAGCTGCCTGATCAATGACAGGCGAGATATCACTTCCGTGATATTGCTTGAGATGTTCTCGACACCAGTTGCAGTATGCCTGAGCACGCTCTCGATTTTCTGGACTTTCGTTAATTAATCGACGAAGTACTTCCTTTCCATATCCTAAATGCATCCCTTCATCCTTAAGGATTTGATGGAATGCAGGGAAGTACTGCGAAGCGTTTCGATCTAGTTGAAGCAACTCTTCAATCGCTAACACGCCTTCAGCGTATAAATTTAATCCAACTAAAACTTCAAGTTCGTCATCGCTTTCTCTCATTTTGCTAAAGCGATCTGAGACATCAGAAATGCGATACTTGCTAAAGTCAAGCTTATCCCATTCTAGTTCTAGAGATTCCACTCCCGCTTTGAATTGTTCTGAATGGCGAATCTCATCTGCCGCATGATGAACAAGCAAAAACTTTTCCTTTAAAATTGAGCGTCTGGGAATCCACTTTGCACATAGGTCGATAATCTCAAGTTCAGCAAAGTAGAAATTGACATTTACGACGATGACAAAATCCAGGAATTCTTGACCTTTATCACGTACAATTTGCTCCCAAATATTCATGATACTACCTCGAATTTTCTATTTTATTACAAATTCATTGTTGTAGAAGTGAAAGTTCGGGTCAAACTCTAACAAATATTTGAAGAGTTTTCCCTGGGCAATATATGCCTTTGATATTAATCGATCCATACCAAGAATTAGCATTACACTTTTGCTAGAATCGGATAACTCTGTATCAGCAAATGGACAGCCAACTTCCTCAAAACCTAGTGCCTTAAATGCTTTGATTGGCGTAGTAGGAGTATTGACGAAAGCGTCAGCTAGTATGTGGGTTACTCCAGACATAAAGCAGTAATGGAAGGCTGCTTTATTGAGACTCATTAATAACCCAAATGGTGCAGATTTAAATTTTCGATGCCTAAAAGAAGAGGATACCATCATTCGCTGGCCTTCGACAAATCTATGGTTTATTTTAAGCAACCCAAGATGAAAGAATTGTTCAACTGGCAAACCAATTGAAGAGTCGAAGACTAAACGAAGTGTGCCTACAGCGACTTCATCAATACTAGCTAGAAAATACACTGAATAGGGATGATAACGGTCATGAAACAAATCTTGGGATGTAGTTTGTAGCCATCCCATTTCCTTTACATACACTTCATGCCAAAGACGATTGATCTGCTCAAAATCATTTGAAGTACTAGCAATAACACAACTTAGAGATTCAGACAACTTTTTGGTGATTTTTTGAGGATTTTCTAAAATTTTCACATTTTTTGTCAAGTCCATCAATTAATTCTCGAGTTACTAATTATAGAAAATTGAGTGGTGGATCAAATTACTGATTTTCCCCTCTTTTAAAACTTATAGAAGGGCAATATGAATTAGTCCAATTAATACACATCCAATCAAATAATTGAGTGCTTTTGAACACCAATAAAGTCTAAATCAAGTATTTTAAAAAGGTTCATATTTATACCAATTGAAGATGAAGATGCATAGAAAAAATTCACGAAATACGGCACTTTCCCTTAAAAGGGGAGATTAGAGAGATCAAAATAATGTGCAGCTTCACAGAGAATTGGTATTAAATATTTCAGCTTTAAAACAGTTATTAGAGTTTGTCAGTGATAGCAAGTTGATGTAGTACTAGTTGAAATATATACCCATTCTGTTATTTCTCATTTTTTCTCTACTTTTTACGACCGCTAAACTAAGTGAGTTGTTGAAATCAAATCTTTTGTGGCTATTAAAGGAGCATTAGGAAGATTAGCTTTAAATGTTATGATAACTTCTTACGCTTGCTTGAGAGGTAAACCAGCCGCACCAAAGGAACCTAAATATCCTTTTCTACCTAAGGAGGTCACCAAATCAACTGGAGCAATACCATTAGCCATAGCCCCTGCTTGATAGGCATAATTTGTGCCGTGATCTTTTCTAAAGCCATCACTACCAAGCCACTCAGGCTTAAATGCTGGTATTAAGCCTAAACAATTGTAATTTCCTGAAGGCGATATTTCTCCACCCTTAGCAAGGGCAACGCTAGAACCAATATGCAATACATAATGTGCCTAAATCGTGTAAAAAAAGCTCAATCTGCTTTGCATCAGTTGCAATAAAATAATCAGACCCTTTCCATCTTAAGGGTGTACCAATACTGTTTTCTTTGACAAAAAGACTATTGTTGATCATAGTTAATATTCTATTTGCTATCTGGAGAAAAAACTACACTGCAGTATTAACTTTGCTAAATGTCAAAAGCTAGAAAAATGATACAAAAATTACTTACTTGAGTAGTTACATCTCAAAGAGTATCTTAAAACCCTGTTTGGAACAATGCGTATTTGATAAGTTTCAAAAATTACATATAAGCTTTTGTTATTTTAACTTTTTTTAAGAGCAAATAACTATACTAAATAAAATTACTTAAAATATAAAGTTGATTGTATAAAAAATATAAAATAATAAGGTTTATATAAAACTGAATTTATCTTAGCTATTAAGGATTACAGCCGAGCCCCAAGATATAAACCTAGGGTTTTCGTACTTTATGAAATATTAAGTAGCACAGATGTTTTAAAAGTTAAATTTTATTAATACATCTGTAAAAGTAAGGAGAAAAATTCATAATAAACTTTTGTATATAAAAATACAAAAGTTTATTATGAGATAAAAAAGCAAAAATTAGTTGTAAACAGTTAGTTGGCGCTATTATCAAGAAGATTGGTAAGTGTTATCAGGTATTAAAATAGTTAATACATGTTGCTACTTGGATACCTAAGCCAGGAAGTCACCCTCCTGACTTGGCTACAAAACCGTGCATGAATTGTTAAATTCACACGGCTCCTCAGTAACTAAGTAAGTCCTAGAAAAGTTGATGATCCTAAACTGCTACTGCATTCCTTTGTTTCAGGAATCGTCCTACACTTCTAGGGGAAATATTTGGTACAATGCCTAACCTAACAGCCTCATCGGCTATTTGCTTACTTTCCCTATACCCCGGCAGTTCTATAATTTCCTTATGCCCAAAAACTTCTTTAGCTTTTGCTAAAGCCAGAATTTGGCTCACCTGTTCTTCGCTAAAAACGTTAGGCGTTCCTGAACGAGATTTGTCACTCAAAAACTCAACCACTATTTCCTGTAGCTCCAAATCCTCTAACCTGAAATTGAACACCAATCGGATAGTCCAAGACGAAAACCAGGTGGACAACCAGGACATATAGGAAAGACTCGTAAAGGATTTGGTCGGGTAGACCGTTTTGAAATTTTGCGCCCCCAAATGTGTGCCTGTTGCCGTCAGATGGCGTTTTTAGACCAGCCAGTCAAAATTGAATTTCAGCAAGTGGCGCAATTGGTTCTCCGTCCCATCGAGATCGTGGAGTATCAACGCCACACTCTTGAATGTCAACATTGTGGCTCAATTGAAACTGCTCCTTGGTCACCAGAAATGATACCAGGGCAAGACTTGGGTGTAAGACTGCAAGCATTTTTGGGGTGGATGGGTAATTATGGACATCTGCCCTATGAAAAACAGCAAGAAATGTTGTGGGAACTCGGGCAAATCGACATTGGAGTTGGTACCTTGGTAACTACCGATGCGCGAGTTGAAAAAGCAATTGAACCGAGTATCTCGCAATTAAGTGACTGGGTACAACAGGTGCAACCAAACGTCCATGTGGATGAAACGCCTTGGCCAGTTAAAGGGTTAAAACCCACATTCCGCACCCTAACTGTCATAAAAGGGTTTTTACTGAATATTTTCTCGATAATGAGAATAAACAAATACTTTACTTGCTCGTATAGTTATATTATTTACCTACCCTGAATAATATTTTCTTCTCAATAAGAAGCAATAATTATTTACGCTTAAACAATAGATAAAAACTTATAATTATTAATTTATTATCTGCGTTTCAACTATGAATAAATAATTAAAAGTGATTACAGCAAATTGCAGATAAATGAGGTACACTAAAATGTCAGTGTATCGACGGGTAAAATGAAAGCTTATTCCATTGACTTCCGAGAAAAAATAGTTAAGGCTTACGAGCAAGGCAATACCTCAGTTAGAAAAATTACTTCTAGATTTGGTGTAACCAAAAGTTTTGTGCAAAAACTGCTCTCAATCAAGAAAGCCCAAGGTCATGTGGAACCGAAAAGCAGGGCGGAGGAATGAAGGGTAAGTTAGATGGATATGAAGCTCAACTTACTAACTTGGTTGAAAAATACCCAGACGCGACTTTACTAGAATACTGCGAGTATTTGGGTGAAATTCATAATCATTAGGTAAGTACAAGTACGATGTGTCGTGCATTGCAAAAACAAAAACTGACACTAAAAAAAAGACGTTACGCAGCAGTCAAGCGAAGACAGAAAGAGTCCAAAATTTAAGAAGTGAGTATTGGCAGCAAGTAAAACAAATAGATCCAGAAAACCTGGTTTTCATTGATGAAATGGGTGTTTTACGCTTGTTTGACACGAGCAAATGCTCGAAGTTCTCATGGAACGAGGGTATATGACTCCAAACCATTTTATCGAGGAGCAAAGGTTACGGTAATTGGGGCAATAAGCATAAAACAAGTTTTGGCTGTTATGACTTTGAACAACTCAATGGATGGAAACGCATTTAAAGTCTTTGTCGAAAAGTGTTTGCTTCCTCAACTATGGACGGGTGCTGTGGTTGTTATAGATAATCTCCCAGCCCATAAAGTTGCAGAAATCGAACCTCTGATTCAATCTGTAGGTGCAAGTGTTCTTTACCAGTCACCTTACTCTCCTGATTTTAATCCAATAGAACATTGGTGGTCACAATTAAAAGCTTTTTTACGTCAGTTTTCTCCAACCACAACATTGAGGGTTGATATTTTAATTACGACTGCACTCGATTTGGTTAATCCCAAGCATTTAAAAAACTGGTTTACAAACTGTTGTTACTGTACCTCATAAACCTGCAATCTGCTGTATCATTTGTGACTATTAATTAAAATTAATAGCCTTTATCACAAATAAATTGTTGACACATACGCTTTTAGCATTGATAATAATAACGACATTTATCGGGCAGAAAACTCAGAATATATTTTCTTTCTGAAGTCAGATTTGATATGGATATATCATTATTAATTTTGACTATATGTATAGATTGAAAACATTTAAATATCCAACGCATAGTCAGGTTGCTTATAGATTTACCAAGCTGCGAACTAATAGTAGATTTTGAGGCTGATAAGGCTTTTCTTATTTGTCTTTGAGCTAGAGTATATACTAATAGACATAATCCCATTATCATAGCCATAGCTTCAATTCTTTCTGGAGACTTAAGAAAAATACTATCTGCAAAAAATAAAGAGTCCTTGAGAAATCTAAATCCTCTCTCACAGCTCTGCTGTGCTTTATATTTTTCAAGCATATCATCATTACTAAGAGATTTTTCATCTAAAATGTTTGTTGCTTTTCCCAAAACGTCCAGCACTTTGATAATCTATTTTAATCGCACTTATCTTCTCAGATAATGAAGCGTTAACTTGATAAACTATCGTTTTATCTTTTTTATTTGTGGATGGTTTCTCTAAATATTCGATGCTATCAATTTGATGATATTTTAATTGCTTATTTAAACTATCTACGTATTGAACAGCCTCTTGATAAGAATCAAATTTGGAGTTGTGTATTAGATTCTTTCTGCTGCACTGTTTTGTCATGCGTTAGTCTAAACTCCAGTCTCTACGAGACGCTTACCGAACGCTAACGCAGACTCTCAAGGAAAACTTGATTGGGAAGTTCCGGAGCGTAGATCGAACAGTAATACGCCGACTCACGCCGAGGAAGTGGAAAAAAGGGGTTCGCGCAAGCGTGTGCTTTGCACAAGAAGACGAAAAACTAGATCGTTCTCGCGGTGGTTTCAGTACAAAAATACACATACGTTGTGAAGGTAAAGGTAAACCGATTACTTTGACACACAAATCTAGGGAGCGACAATAACTCACGAAGACAAAAAAGATTGTTACTTTTTATGCGATTTATTTGACATTTGTATATTTTTTGGACTATTAAAATTTCATTAGAGCTAGGGGAATATGGAAAAAACAAACAAGCCCTGTGATTAAATTCAGAGGGGCTTGTTTGTTTGATTAAAATATAAAACCTGGCATAGAGCTATTTTGGCGTAGGGCTACCCCTAGACTATCGTCGCCGCAGCAGCGTTTCACCTCTGAGTTCGGGATGGGTTCAGTGTGGTTCCACCGCGCAATAAACACCAGGA
>NZ_JAOWRF010000114.1 GCF_025753815.1 Plectonema radiosum NIES-515
TGTCCCCCCTGTCCCCCTTGTCCCTCTTGTCCCCCTTATCCCCCTACTCTCCCTGTGTTGATTCTGGAGTAGATTCGGTGGTTTGTTCCTCTATCTCAGGTGCAGCTGCTTCTAATTCTTGTGATTCTGCTTCTTCAAGTTGAGGAGTTAAAGAACCTTCAGGTACAAGTTCAACTGATGAGTGTTCTATCAACCAATCGAGGATTTTTTCGGTTGAGAGTTCCTGATCGACTACTGCCCGGAGTCTTTCGGGGTCAACATCTTGATCTGCGTACTCTTGCATCAGTTCTGTGACTCTTGCCTCGATTTCTTCGGGTGTGACTTCGATGGACTCACGTTTACCGATTTCTACAAGTGCAAGCGATCGCTTTAAGCGTTCAATTGCTTCAGTACGCGATCGCTCCCGCAACTGAGGAATAATATCTTGGGTAAACAGCTTCTTCACATCCAACCCCTGTTGAGAAAGCCGCATCGCTGTTTGCGTCAGCATCTGATCGACTTCAACAGAAATCATTGTTTCTGGTAAGTCTACTTCTACGTGTTTGAGCAATTCTGCTAACAAGGCTTCTTGCTTATTTGCTTTAGTTTTGGTAGCAGCCTCTTTTTCATATCGCTCTTCTAAAGAAGCACGCAATTCAGCTAATGTATCAAAATCGCTCATTTCTTGAGCGAAATCATCATTTATTTCCGGTAGCTCTTTTTCTTTAATTTCTTTGAGCGTTACCGTGAATTTGGCTTTTTTACCGGCTAATTCTTCGTTCGCATAGGGATCGGGAAACTGAGCGGAAATTTCTCTGGTTTCACCAGGATTCATCCCTACCATCCCCGTCACAAAACCGGGAATAAACTTATCTTCTTGCAACTCTACTTGAAAATCTTCTGCCTCACCGCCAGGAATTGGCTCCGGTTCTGCGGTTTCGTCTTCTTTTTTGAAGTACACACCTTTAAAATCCACTACAGCCACATCCCCGATTTGGGCTGCACGTCCTTCTACAGGAATTAATGTTCCCATCGACTGACGTTCGCTCTCTAGGACTGTATCCACTCGCTCTGGATCGGATTTTATTTCCTCAGCTTTCACTTCAAATTCGGTATACTTAACCAGATTTACTTCTGGTTCTACATCTACACCGGCGGAAAATATCAGAGCTTTGCCCGGTTCATAATTATTAATCAATTCCTCAAACGACGATCGCAAGTGCGGTTGTCCGATCGCCTGAATGTTTTCTTGTTTTACCGCTTTTTCAATGCCATCTTGAATTATTTCTTCTAGTGCTGCTGCTTTCACTCTAGCTGTACCGATGCGCTGTAGCAATATGGGGCGAGGCACCTTGCCTTTGCGAAACCCAGGAATATTAGCATCTTTTGTGAAGTTCTTAATGACCTTTTCGTAAGTTTGCTTAGTCATTTCTGGCGTAATCTCGATTTCCAGCCCTATTTGGCTAGCGGGAAGTTTTTCCTGGGTAACTTTCATGCTTCGTCTGTGTTGTCTGCTATTTTTACTCCGAGTGGACTAGAGACGCATAAAAGTAGAGCGTCTCTACCTAAAAATGGATGCCCTTCAGCAGAGATCCAGTTTACTGCTAATGTCAAAACACTTGACACTAATCGCGCAATAACTTTACGTGGCATTAGGGGTTAGGGACTCTTTACTGGGGACTAGTAAAAGTAATAAAGGAAAAATTGCGTCAGTACTGCTAGCCTTTAGCCCCTAACCTCTAATCCCCAAATTAGTTTTTCGCTCTGGGGCTTACACCGTGATATCCTGGTTCTCAACCAGCAGTTCGTCCAGTGCTTTTAGCCTCAAACGCCAGTTGCCTTGAGGTATAGCTCAAAAACGTCCATTTGGATCATAGTATATCCATCATTCTGGCAACCTCGTTTACACAGAATTGAAGGTGAAAGCGATCGCCATCCGGCTTCTAGGGCAACAAGAGTGCACATATCAAACTTGTTTTAGCGCTAAACATGATAGTTTGTTATATAATATTTATTTTAAATTAGGAAAAAATTAAAATAGTAATTATCATAAATTGCAACATTACTTAAAATAACCAATAAAATAAATAATGTATTAGATTAAAAGATACGTAAAGAGAACTATTCAGATTTATTTTATATTTGCTATTGATAATTAAATATGGATAAATCAGGGATTTGCCAACAAGAAATTACAAATACTCGTGAAGTCAGGAGGAAGCAAATTTGTCTAAATCCTATAGTGTAGCTATTCTAGGAGCAACTGGTGCAGTTGGGAAAGAATTACTGCAATTGTTAGAAAGTCGTAATTTCCCAATTTCTAATTTAAAGTTATTAGCGTCCGCTCGTAGTGCAGGGCAGACTCTACCATTTAAAGGGGAAAATTTACCAGTTGAGGCGGTGAGGGATGATGCCTTTGATCATGTAGATATTGTGCTGGCTAGTGCCGGAGGTTCAATATCCAAAGTTTGGGCATCAATTGCTGTGGCAGCAGGTGCGGTGGTAATTGATAATTCCAGCGCTTTTCGGATGAATCCAGAAGTGCCTTTAGTAGTTCCAGAGGTAAATCCCCAAGCCGCAGCTAACCATACTGGCATTATTGCCAACCCCAACTGCACGACAATTTTAATGGCATTAGCAGTCTATCCATTGCACCAAGTTAAGCCTGTACAGCGCATTGTCGCTGCAACTTATCAATCTGCTAGTGGCGCCGGTGCCAAAGCAATGG
Organism: Plectonema radiosum NIES-515; assembly: GCF_025753815.1. GTDB lineage: Bacteria > Cyanobacteriota > Cyanobacteriia > Cyanobacteriales > Nostocaceae > Hassallia > Hassallia radiosum_A. The sequence goes on from NZ_JAOWRF010000114.1 coordinate 2,708, forward strand.
CAGAAGTCACAACCCAAACAAAAGCTATTTTACAAGGACAACCACCAATAGCGGAAGTATTTCCTTACCCATTGGCGTTTAATTTATTTCCGCATAACTCCCCATTGAATGATTTGGGATACTGCGAGGAAGAAATGAAAATGATTAACGAAACCCGAAAAATATTTGGAAATCAAGATATAAGAATTACCGCAACTTGTGTACGGGTTCCCGTACTTCGCGCTCACTCGGAAGCAATTAATTTAGAATTTACCACACCTTTTAGTGTGGAATCAGCTAGAGAAATTTTAAGTAATTCCCCTGGTATAAAATTGGTAGAAAATTGGGAAACAAATCATTTTCCCATGCCAATTGAAGCTAGCGGACAAGATGACGTTTTAGTAGGGAGAATTCGTCAGGATATATCTCATCCGTGCGGATTAGAACTGTGGCTGTGTGGAGACCAAATTCGTAAAGGTGCAGCATTAAATGCAGTGCAAATTGCTGAGTTGTTGGTAGAAAAAAATATACTGAAACCGATGGCAAGCTACGTTTCAAGTTAGCAAAAAAAACAAATTTATATCAGGAAAACTGCTAATAAAGATACAGAAAAATCAACTAAAATGTGCAAATTACGCTTGAAAGGAATTTGCAGATAGGTTATGACAAGAGAAAGCCACCAAGATAGAAAAAAACAGCATCCATGTAATTAGGAGTGAAAAAAGGGTGGTAGATTTTGGTAGAGTTTTAACCGCGATGATTACGCCGTTTAAAGCAGATGGCAGTGTTAATTATGATGTAGCCGCAGAATTTGCAGCACATCTAGCGAAAAACGGTACAGATACGCTGGTGGTATGCGGGACAACTGGAGAATCCCCAACTCTGACTTGGGAAGAAGAATATCAGTTATTTGTTGTAGTGTGCGAGGCGGTTGCAGGAAAAGCTAAAGTAATCGCAGGATGTGGTTCTAATTCTACGAAAGAAGCGATCGCTGCTACTCAAAAAGCCGCTAAAATAGGAATAGATGGATCTTTACAAGTTGTACCTTATTACAACAAACCGCCGCAAGCCGGATTAAAAGCACACTTTCAGGCGATCGCCCTTGCCTGTCCCGACCTCCCGATGCTGTTATACAATGTACCAGGTCGTACTGGTCAAAATCTCAGTGCAGAAACAGTAGCAGGTTTAGCCGAGGTCAACAACATTGTCGGGATTAAAGAAGCTAGTGGTAATATAGACCAGGCAAGTGAAATTCGCCGCTTGACACCAAAAGAATTTCAGATTTACTCTGGAGATGATTCACTAACTTTGCCTTTGTTAGCCATCGGGGCAAAGGGAGTAGTCAGTGTTGCAAGTAATCTGGTAGGAACCCAACTACAGCAGATGATCGAAGCCTTTTCAGCGGGAAAAACTCAAGTTGCTACTGAGATTCATATGCAACTATTTCCGTTGTTTAAAGCTTTATTTACAACTACAAATCCCATTCCACTTAAGAAAGCTTTGGAACTTCAAGGTTGGGAGGTAGGTTCAACTCGTCTACCGCTGTGTGAATCAGACGCAGAAGTCACTCAAAAATTAAAGTCGGTTCTTCAGGAACTTAATTTAATTCCAGCACAAACTTGATGAGAAAGAAGCAAATTTTGGCGCTCCGCAGTTACTAAGAAAAAGACGTAATTATAACCAGGTTGTACAAATGAAGCCTGTGTTAAAACTAACGATATAGTATGAAATTTGAAGAAAGTAAAGTCGATTTTATTTAACAACAGTTCCATCTGAATTGAAAATTCACACTTTTTCCAAATGACATAAAACACAAATACTCTTGCCTGTAATAGAAGACAGCTTACTGACAACTTATTAACCTCAACAATCCAGGAGAAAATGGCTAAAAACGAAGCTAATTCCGCCCTAAAAATCATTCCATTGGGCGGCTTACATGAAATTGGTAAAAATACCTGCGTTTTCGAGTATGATGACGAAATTATCCTGTTAGATGCAGGTTTGGCTTTCCCGACAGAGGCAATGCACGGAGTAAACATTGTTCTGCCAGACACAACTTATCTGAGGGAAAATAACCATAAAATTAAAGGGATGATCGTTACCCACGGTCATGAAGACCATATCGGGGGTATCGCTTTTCACCTCAAGCAATTTGACATTCCGGTGATTTATGGTCCGAGACTAGCACTGGCAATGCTAGAAGGGAAATTAGAAGAAGCTGGTGTACGCGATCGCACCGAATTAAGAACAGTCAGACCCCGTGATGTCGTGCGATTTGGCAAATCGTTTGTAGTCGAGTATATCCGTAATACTCATTCCATCGCCGATAGTTTCACTGTGGCAATCAATACCCCCGTTGGTGTAGTCATTCACACAGGAGACTTTAAAATTGACCACACCCCAGTCGATGGTGAGCATTTTGACTTGCAACGACTAGCCGAACACGGCGAAAAAGGCGTACTTTGTTTGATGAGTGACTCCACCAACTCAGAAGTACCCGGATTTACCCCTTCAGAACGTTCAGTTTATCCCAACTTAGAGCGCATCTTCATGCAAACACCTGGGCGACTGTTCGTGACTACCTTCGCTTCCAGCGTGCATCGCATCAACATGACTTTACAGCTGGCGCAGAAGTATAATCGAGTTGTGGCGGTTGTCGGGCGTTCAATGCTAAATTTGATTGCCCATGCGCGTAATCTGGGTTACATCAAGTGTGAAGATAATCTTTTACAGCCGTTGCACGCGGTTCGGAATATACCAGAAGATAGGGTGCTGATTTTGACTACGGGTTCCCAGGGTGAACCGATGTCAGCAATGACACGGATTGCTAACAAAGAACACCCCCATATCAGAATCCGACAAGGCGATACAGTAGTATTCTCAGCTAACCCGATTCCCGGAAATACCATCGCTGTCGTCAACACCATCGATAAGTTGATGATGCAGGGCGCAAATGTAATTTACGGTAGAGAAAAAGGCATACACGTATCCGGTCACGGCTGTCAAGAAGACCAAAAGCTGATGATGGCATTGACTCGACCTAAATACTTCTTGCCAATTCACGGTGAACATCGGATGCTGGTGAAGCACTCCCAGACGGCTCAAAGTGTGGGCATTCCGGCAGAGAACATGGTGATTATAAATAATGGCGATGTCATAGAATTAACAGAAGATTCTATGAAAATTGCTGGTAAAGTGCCGTCTGGGATAGAACTGGTAGATACTTCTAGTTCTGGCATGGTTAGCTCCAAAGTATTGCAAGAACGGCAACGCATGGCTTCAGAAGGTATCGTCACCATCGCTGCGGCAATAGATTGGAGTGGCAAGCTGATGGCAAAACCAGAAATTCACCTGCGCGGGGTGGTGACAAGTATAGAGCGATCGCTTCTGCAAAAGTGGGTACAACAGCGGATTGAAGAAATCCTCACCGTGCGTTGGTCAGAATTTAGCAATCCTGGCTTTGAAAGCGAGCAATCAGAGATGGACTGGGGTGGATTGCAAGGCATGTTAGAGCGGGAATTGCAACGATCCATCAGAAAGGAATTGCAATGTCAACCATCTGTAACTTTGTTGATGCAAATTCCTGATGAACCTCCAGTGAAAGTTGCTACCGATGGCAGAAGGCGTCGGACTCGCACTGCTGCTCAAGTGGCGTCGTAGGAAGTTAAGAGAAAATCTCACGCAAAGGCGCAAAGACGCAAAGAAAGTTCTTCTTGGCGACTTTGCGTTTTGGCGTGAGATAAAGTAAGCGAGTTAACCCTTGAAAGGAGGCGTTTAATTGCTAAAAGTACTTGATGTATTTGCAGGTGCTGGAGGATTCAGTCTGGGGTTTAAGCTGGCAGGAAATAGTATTATTGGAGCAATAGAAGAAGACGAATGGGCTGCGGAAACATTTGCATATAATCACAAAGATGCAAAAGTAGTTGTTGGAGATATACAAAAGTTTTCAGATGAATATTTGATAAATGCATTTAAGGATAATTTACCTGATGTTATTTTAGGTGGACCACCTTGCCAAGGATACTCAAGCTGTATAAAAAATGCGGGCGATCCAAAAGACCCTAGAAACTCTTTGTTTCAAGATTTTCTAAGAGTTGGAAAACTTTTCAAACCAGAGTTATTAATCATGGAGAATGTGCCTGGACTGATAAGTGCCAAGACAATCTCAGGAGAACCTGTTCTTGAAATTATGAAAACAGAACTAGAAAAAATTGGATATCACGTCTACACCGATATACTAGAAGCTGTTAGATACGGAATACCACAAATCAGGCGCAGGCTGTTTGTTATTGCCTCTCGTGTCAAGTTGGAAATACCTTTTCCAGAAGCTACTCACTATTTTTCAGATAATAAACAGTTACAAATTTTTGATTCGACACTAAAGTTATGTCCTACATTATGGGAGGCTATTTCAGACCTGCCTGATATCAATGCTAGAGAAGGTAACGAGGAAGTTGAATATGATAAAGAACCTAGCAATGAGTATCAGTATCAAATGCGAATCAGTTCTCTAAAAGTGTACAATCACGTAGCTATGAAACATTCTCAACGAACTATAGAACGTTTTAAATTAATGTCTTGGGGAGACTCACTTGCCGACGTTCCAGAACATTTAAAACCATATAAAAGAAATAGCAATGGTATGATATCTGAAAAAGTATACGATCAAAATAGTAGAAGATTATATCCGCACAAACCATGTCATACTATTGCGGCTTCATTTTATGCAAATTTTGTACATCCATATAAAAATAGAAACTTTACTGCCAGAGAAGGTGCAAGAATTCAATCATTTCCAGATTGGTTTGTCTTTAAAGGCAAACCAACTGTTGTCAGTCACAAGCTACTTATGAGAGAAGGTAGAACAGCAGAAAAACATCTCTGTCAATATAATCAAATTGGTAACGCTGTACCGCCACTATTAGGAAAAGCGATCGCTGAGAATATTAGTAGAAATTATAAAAAAACTTATGCTAGTACATGGAGCGAATCTCAGAGCTAAAGAAAGTCATAAAACAAAGTACAAAGATGCTGACAGTAAGCGGTATTTAGCTGAAATTCGCTCCTTATACGAGACTTGCTTTAAAATATTCCTATTCCGTATATGGAAACTGGTTTAAATAAAGGGTCGGATATGATTATCAAGCGTGAGATTAAAAACAATGTTACTTATTTATATTTAGTTGAAGAAAGCTATAGCCCTGAAAAGAAGCGGGGCGAAACCAAGAAAATTAAGCCGCTGGGGGTAGAAGAAGCAGCAACACCACTTAACAGGATAACTGAAGAGTTCGCGGTCGTTTGGGCTGAGGGCAGGACATTAGGTAATGCCGTACCTTTTAGCGAAAGGGTTATAGGACAGTTTCCAGAAGCAGAAAGCGGCAATGGTGTAATTCTCCCTTGCGATATAGTTCCGTGTGGCAAGTTCCGGAATGGAGCGCAACGCTGGTGGTGTCGTACCCATCAAGTTCACTGGGGAATAAAGGCAGATTTGCAACAGGTAGCGCAAGGAGATGGAGGTATAAGATGCTCAAACGCCACCCAGCCTATGCATTACACTAAAAATCCGATGGTTATCAATCCCGATGATTATGCTGGAGGGATAGGTATTTGGGCAGCACTACCAACGGCAATTAATACTACTGACGAGCCTGATATTGATGGCGTTGTAATCCACTTACATGCCCGACCACAGTTACAGGGTAAAAAGAGTATTGATGCCAACTTCCCGGCGGTAGTAGTAACATCGTTTGATTCACTGCCGTTATTTGGTAATGCACTGATAAAAAGGGTTGTTATAGCTCCACCTTCGGCGCTGGCATATTTAGAAGCATTGATTAACAATCTGCCTCTAGGAACACTATACTGTCACACCTGCCAACACCCACACCTAGACCTTGGTGACTTCGCTAAAAACCCACACAAAAAGCACTTCTGCGGTAACTGCGGCGTTGATTCTAACTGGTCAAAGGAACCTATCGTTAGCAGTCCCCTCAGCGAATTAGCAAACAAACTCACAAAAAACCCAGACTTTGTTGATAGCGATCGCATCCTTGATATGAGAGACTACCAAAATTGTCAAGTCAAGGTGTGGTCATCGACCCCAGCTGTTCTTTGGACTAGCCATCTGCCTCAAGAAGCGGGTATCCACGTTCACATCTACCAAGAAAAAAGGAAGATTGTAGATGACACGTTTGGACAGGTTACATGGTTCGACGGTTCGCAGCTTGAACGTGATAAGCTACTGGTGACGATGTTAGATAAAGCCAAAAAACCTGCGGCTTGATTTGAGAAGGCGATCGCTATGACGAAAACACCAATCAAAATTGCCACTCTTGAGGATTATCTAAATTTTGATGACGGTACGGACAAGCGCTATGAACTTGAGGATGGGGTACTGGTAGAAATGCCTCCGGGTACTGGCAAACATGAGGCGATTATCACCCTACTATTAGTTCGCTTCTTTTTAGAAATTCAAAAAAGCGGACTGCCTTTACAACCGCGTCCTAACGGGACAGAGGTGCTGACCAACAAACAATCCAGACGACCTGATGTTTGTGTGATTACTAACGAGCAGGCACAAAGTATTGAGAGTACTTCAGCTATCCTCAAGACTGCTCCACCGCTAATAGTTGAGGTGGTAAGTCCCGAATCTGTTGACCGAGACTATAACCAAAAAACCTCTGAATATGCCGCTATTGGCGTTATAGAGTATTGGATTGTTGACCCCCTGGAAAATAAGCTGACGGTGTGTCTGCTAGAACAGGGTAGTTACAAGCAAACTGTATTTACCGGAAACCAACTAATTATTTCTCAAACCTTTCCCCAACTAACCTTGAATACTCAACAAGTGCTTTCAGCTTAGGGTTATTATTAATATTTTTCATAACTATCTCGGTTTAACCTTTTAGCCTGCGTAGGCAGGCTTAGTTCGTATAGCCGCGACTTTAGTCGTCGGGTAATTAGTGCTAATGAACCCACAAATAAACCAGAAGTAAAGTACACACAGTCAGCGGCGCCCCAAAGCGCAAATGCTCCCAAAAAGTCAGCTTGTAACCTAACTCGCTTGCAGCTTCTGCGACTATTAGATTTGCAACGGAACCAAACAAAGTTAGATTCCCAGCTAAAGTTGATCCGGCTGCTAATAACAACCACGAATGTGTATCATATGAAGGAATCAACGGTTGCAGCAGAAGTACCGCTGGAACATTAGAAATCAAATTAGACAAGATAGCTGTCACCCCCAATAAACTAGCAGCAGAGTTGATTGCATGAGTGAATGGCTGCAATAAATTTAACTTTTGCGTCACTCTTGTGAGGATAAAGAGTCCAGAAAACATTACTAACAGATTCCAATCGACTTTTTTGAGGATGCGCTGTGGCTTGACTCGGCGAGTAATTAGCAATAAACTAGCAGCGATTAAGGCAGATTCTGTTAAGGGTAAGCCGGCAACAAAAGCAATGAGTAATCCGGTGGTGATGATTAAAGTTTTTTGATATAGCGGTTTAAATATGCGTGTTTTTGTGGTGAATAAACGATCGCTTGAAGCGTGCGATACCTGCGGCACACTCCGTGAACGCACATCTGGGTAAAGCAACCACAGCAATCCTATCTGAATTATCAAGCCAATCAGGGCAACTGGAATTAATGCCCGTAAAAACTCTAAATAGCCAATACCGGAAAACGAGCCAATCAATATATTTTGCGGATTCCCGCTCAAAGTTGCTACCGAGCCAATATTAGTTGCTCCCGCAACTGCTAGTAAATAAGGAATCGGATTTAAACCCAAAGTTTGAGTCAAGCTCAATGTCAATGGTGTAAAAATCAGCGCTATAGTGTCATTGAGAAAAATCGCGGAGAGGATACCACTGCCAAAAGTCAAGGCTATTAATACACCTAGAGGACTCCGGGTAAAACTCAATAATACCGACAGTGCCTGTGGGAAAAATCCTGCATAGGATAAATTAGCGTTGACTATCATCATGCTCAAAAGAAACACGATGGTTTTCGCATCAATTGCTTCCCACGCTTCCTGTAAAGTCACCGCACCCAAAGCAATTAGAAAGGCAGATCCAACTAAAGCGATCGTCGCACGGTTCATCCGTAACCCAGGTAGGCTACCCAACGCTAACCCTAAGTAAGTCAACCCTAATACGCTATAAATTCCATATTCAACAACAATCACTTTTTTACCGAAGACTGGGAACAACGGATTGGGAATTGGGGACTAGGAAGTGGGAGACAAGGGAGACAAGGGGGACAAGGGGGACAAGGGAGACAAGGGAGATAAGGGAGACAAGGGAGACAAGGGAGATAAGGGAGACAAGGGAGATAAGATGCTTCTTTGTCCTCCTTGTCCTCCTTGTCCTCCTTGTCCTCCTTGTCCTCCTTGTCCTCCTTGTCCTCCTTGTCCTCCTTGTCCTCCTTGTCCTCCTTGTCCTCCTTGTCCTCCTTGTCCTCCTTGTCCTCCTTGTCCGATGCCCAATGCCCAATGCCCAGTAAAAATACTGGCACAAGCAACTTGAATTAAGTTTTGTAAATGTTACAATAAAACCTGTCTAAAGGCAGATGTCTTTATTAACATTTAAAGTGTGTCAAGTTATCAAGAAGATAGGACTATTAGACTTCCAGTTTTGGGAAAAGTGCGGTTAACTTGACGTAGTAAGAAATAGATTCTGATTCTAGTAGCTACCTAAACATCAGAGTGTGTCTAAGTCAAAACACGATTCTTCCCGAAAAAGTTATTTACACATTGTAGAGAGTCATCGGACAGTTCCAGACCCTCAAGAACATAGAGGAGCGAAACATGAAGGTATTTGATAATACCACACGAAAGATTTTTTTAGCAAGCTGGGTATCGTTAAATCCAGCAAATGCATCTGATACTAATGTAACCGCCCTGTACAGTCGTTCCTCAGAGCCTGACCGTGACATTCTTCAACCGCTGCGGCTTCGGATAGACAATATTAAAGTAAGCGATCGCACTTTTGCTCACCGTTTGTGCAAATTGATTCCGGCTCAATGTCCCTTTGAGCGCGATGTAAAATTATTCGGTAAAACCCTGTTTCACATTCCACCAATGTGTAAGCTCAACCCCTTATATGACGAAGTGGTTGGATTACGCTTTCGAGCGCTGTGCTATCTAGCCGATGATTGCGGCGAGGATATATCACAGTACTGCTAAGAATGAAAGGCGGTAGAGACGTTCGGTTCGGGCGGTAGAGACGTTCGGTTCGGGCGGTAGAGACGTTCGGTTCGGGCGGTAGAGACGTTCCGGCGGAACGTCTCTACTATTTTTTTTGCCATTTTTGAATTGCTGTTTGAGCTTCTTCGTAAGGAGCTGTTACCTCTGGAACTAAAAGAGCGGTTTGAATTGCGGCTTTGAATTCACCTCTAGCAGCACGCTTTTTGGCAAGAGATAAAATTATTTTACTCCATTTATTCATCGATTTTTGTGCTTCATCGAAGCCCGGTTGACCAGGTGATACTTTTTTCGCGACTTCGATCGCTCGATTATAAGTAGATGCTTGTCCGGGCTGAATTAAGCCATTAGCTGCGTCTAAAAGTGTGGTATTACTAACATACTGCTTTGCTTCTAACCGCCACTGAGTAATTGCAGCTTGAGCTTTGGGATAAAACGGCTCGCTTTTGGTGATTAATACAGCTGCTGCGATCGCACTCCCATATTGTTTTTGCTTGGCTCGACCCTCCGCTAAATCTAAAATCAGCTGGCTCCAAATCTTAATATTCTCCTGAGCTTGATCGTAGAGCGGTTCACCAGCTTTGATTTTCCGAGCAGTAATAATTGCCATTCTTAAATCGCTAGCTTGGGTTTGTCTGAGCGACTTTTTCGCTAAGTCTAATACAGCTTGGTTTCGCTGTAGTGATTTGGAAATGAAAGCTGTTTGTGAGTTTGGTTGATTTTTTGGTGTAACTGGAGCGATTGTCTCGGAAATAGAGCGGACAGTTGGTGTTTTGCCCACATTTATATCACTAGTGGCAGTGGTAGGTGCTTTTGGCAATATTTCCGTAAATCTAAATCCTGGCTTATTGCGGACACAAATTAGCACGATTGAAGTTAGTACCATTGTGGTACCGACACCCCACAATACAAGCTGTTTCCACAATCGAGCATATCTCGTTCTTTTTTGGGGAAAGTTGGTTGTGTTAGAAGCAGATAATTGAGAGACATAGGGTTCAGGTGAAGGAATAAATCTTCTACCTGTAGTTGTCGGTAGGGAATCCAGGGTAGAAATATCCTCTTCTGTTGCTTGACCTCCTCCGAAGCTGCGAGATATAGAACTTATAGTTGGGGCTTCTCCCCAGGTTACTGGCTCAAGTGGAACTTGTTGTAACTGAGCCGAAGTTACTTTAGGAAAACTTTCTTGGAGCGAGGAAGCTGCAACAGCAACCGCAAAGATTTCTTCTGTAGGAAAAATTGAGGCTTCGTCACTGTTACTTCTCTGAGTTTGGTAAGGTAAGATTTGTTGCGGTTTTGATGGAATAATCACAACCGGATTTTGTGTAGGACGCCAGTAGTGTTGAGAAAATTCTGGCGTGCGGAGGCTCAAATAACTTTTTAACTCTGTTAAGCTGCTACCATGACCGGAATGCAAAGCTGCTAACAACGCTTCGGTAAAGATTCCGTGACCAAGTTCGTTACTTTCGTAAGAGAATTGTTCGCTTTGGCAAGAAAGAATTGTGGCAATTTGTAGTTCTTGGGCTAAGTCTAAAGTTTCTTTGCCAACAGTCGCATTTCCTTGAGTGCCAAAAGTGCGGTTGATATCGAACACTAAAACAAGATTCAAGTTTGCAAATTGCAGACTTTGCATCAGCGATCGCACTTGTATCCCAGTCTGAAGCACCTGAGCCGGATTTCCTTCTACTGGCATTAAATAATCGTTGCCGTTGTAATTAACTCCGTAACCGCTAAAGAACAACCATACATAGTCTTGCGGTTGCCAAAAATGGGCTACCAAATCCTCAAGCAAAACGAGAATGTTTTCTTTGCTGGGATATGTCGATCTATTGCCAATAGCTGCTGAAGTATCTGTCATCAACAGACACTGTTGCGACGAAAAACCCGCTTGTGTAACGAAAAAATCTAAGACTGCCTCAGCATCTGCTTGAGCGCAACCTAAAGGCTGAAAGAATTGATATTGATTGATGCCTATAGCGATCGCCCAATGATTTGCCATCGCGCTTTTGAGTGTTATTGTTTACTTGCATAAAATTGCGGTTGGCTTTGCTGAAAAAACAAGGCTAACCTATGTCATATAGTTCAGGTGATTCTGAATGGCTCTTCTGATAGGGATAAACCCCGTCTTTCAAGACGGGGGAGAGCGTTGTTATGTGTAATTTTTATTACATTTTTTATCCGAAAATACCTTTGCTTATTTCAAACTACAGATTATCAGTAAGGAGCATAAAGTTATGAGCAGAAGTGTTGCTCACCAACTATCATCCATCATTCCCTTTCCAGTTATTAGCCAAATTGCCAAACAAATCCGGATAGTTCCTTTAATTGTTTTGCTCGGTACTGCAATTCCGGTGTGGCTTGTGTGTGAAGCGATCGCACCTCAGAATGTGCAAGCTTATACCGCAAGGGTTGACTTAGCAATTGACAGCTTACCAGAAGAAAACTACGAAACCATTATCAGGAGAGCGGAAGCAGTAGCTAGGGCAGCTGCTCAACGCAGCTTTGACCAAGATATTTTAGTTACAGACGTTTCCGTAATTGTATCCGCCCAAAATTATGGGGCGATCGCTCCAGTTTTGGCATTAGAAGTTAGTCGTCCGCAATGGCGAAATCGTCCTGACCCGCATGTTTGGGCAACTTACTTTAAAACTGCGCGATCGCTCTTATTTTTTGGACGAGATTCCACAACCACGAATTCTCCTCCAACAGTTCCTCCTACCCCGACGGCAGCCCCACAACCACCCCCAACTCCCAATTTGAACAAAACCCCACAACCTATTAATGTTCCGCTAATTCCACCACCTCTAGAAAACCCGCAACCGAAGCGTTGAAAATGGAAAATTGGGAATTGGGTAATTGAAAATTGGGTAATTGAAAATTGAAAATTGGTAATTATTTTTATTCCCCACTCCCCACTCCCCACTCCCCACTAACCATCCCCCATTATCAACTACTCCACACCCAC
>NZ_JAOWRF010000359.1 GCF_025753815.1 Plectonema radiosum NIES-515
CTCCCCCCCTCCTCCCCGAACCCACTCCCTCGACATGCCCCTACCTTGGGACCACATCGACACGGGAATTGACAAAAAGTGGCTGAAGGAAGATTTGCAACGCGCAATAGATGCTGCAATTGTTCCTGACTGTTCTTTTGATGGTTGTTCTCATTGTGGCGTTTGCGGCACCGATTTCGGACATAATATAGTAATACCCCCACAGCCAATCCCGGAATTTGCTGGCGAGTTTGTTCCCAACACCGTATCGGCACAACGGCTGCGCGTTCGGTTTGGCAAGCAGGGTGATATGGCTTTAGTAAGTCACTTGGACTTACTCCGTTTGTTTGATAGAGCCTTGCGACGTGCGGGATTGCCGATTTCTTTTACTGGTGGTTTTCATCCGATGCCGCGCATTTCTTTCGCAAATGCCTTGGCATTGGGAGCTAGCAGCAGTGGTGAAATTGTCGATTTTGAGTTAAATCAAGTAGTTGAAGCCGAAGCTTTCCGCCAACAGTTAGCTGATGCTCTGCCCACAGACATACCTGTATATAATGTGGAAGAACTGGATTTAAAGAAGAGTGCTGCTACCCAACTTTTGGAGGCTGCGGAGTATTTGATTACCGTGGCTGCATTTGAAGAGATGCCATCGGCAAAATGGCAAGAGTGGATTGATACAATCAAAACAAGAGATGAGATTTGGTACGAGCAAAAAACTAAGTCAGGCAAGACTCATGTGATAAATCTGCGCGATCGCCTATTCGACATAGAATTATTAGAAACTAAAACACAACTCGCAGAATCTACTGGTATCCTGCGTTATGTGGGTAGCTGTCGTAATGATGGTACGCTGTTGCGTCCTGAACAAATCCTGTTTATGCTAGAACAAGTAGCAAGTGTAGAATTTCAATTGCTGCACATCCACCGAAATCAACTAATTTTGGGATCATAATCCCTATGGGGGCAACTTGCTAGTAGTTGCCCTCAGAGAGTAGATCGTGGGAATTGATTTTTAGCAAGGTTGCGTTAGAATTAGATGAAGAGAATTTCTGGCGCTGCATTGAGCGATTTGGTTCACTACCCTGATAATCCGGGGGCGAAAGCAAAGATAAAAGAAGTGCAACTTCTAGGATTTTAGCCCAAACTTGCTGAGGCAGATTAAAGAAAACACTCTTTTATAGCTATTCGCGTTGGAATCAGCAATCAATAACAGCCTTTGTCAATAACTCTGACTCTATGCTTTTTCAAACAATTGCTGAATGCCTAATCCCCAGGTGGTAATGGCAATGCATCAAAAATCAACTACGGACGGTTGATTTAATTGCTTACAACAATAATAATATGCTGCCGTTCTGGAATAATCAGGCGTGTAAACGCAATCTAGTCAATCGCTCTTTAACTTTGAGCCGAAATTCACAATATTTATTATCAGCAGCGCATTTTTGGGCTGGCAGAGGACAGAGGTATAACCCGACTCCAGAACTATTTATGCTGCCAATATTCGAGGAAATTGAATGCCAAAACAAATTATAATCGCGGAACAGCATCAGATTGCTGCGGTATTTTCCGAAGATCAAATACAAGAACTCGTAGTAGCCACCGGTCATCACCAAATAGGTGATATTTATTTAGGGGTGGTGGAAAATGTATTACCTGGGATAGATGCGGCTTTTGTAAATATAGGAGATCCAGAGCGTAACGGCTTTATTCATGTAACTGATTTAGGACCATTAAAGCTGAAGCGTACCGCAGCGGCAATTACAGAACTACTGACACCACAGCAAAAAGTGTTGGTGCAAGTAATGAAAGAGCCAACAGGGACTAAAGGACCGAGGCTCACAGGTAATATTACCTTGCCGGGACGGTATGTAGTGCTGATGCCATATGGACGAGGCGTAAATTTATCCCGTCGGATTAAGAGTGAAAGCGAGCGCAATCGTTTGCGGGCATTGGCGATTTTAATTAAACCCGCAGGAATGGGTTTGTTAGTTCGCACCGAAGCCGAAGGCAAGCCAGAAGAAGCGATTATCGAAGATTTAGAAGTGCTGCAAAAGCAGTGGGAAGCAATCCAACAAGAAGCTCAATCTACCCGCGCACCAGCACTGCTGAATCGAGACGATGATTTTATTCAGCGCGTGCTGCGAGATATGTATGGTGGGGATGTGAATCGAATTGTTGTAGATTCGAGTACTGGTTTGAAGCGAGTAAAGCAGTATTTGCAAAACTGGAGTGGTGGGCAGACACCACAAGGATTGTTGATTGACCATCATCGCGATCGCTCTGGGATATTAGAATACTTCCGGATTAATGCCGCGATTCGCGAAGCTCTCAAACCAAGAGTAGATTTACCTTCTGGCGGTTACATCATCATCGAGCCAACAGAAGCATTAACGGTGATAGATGTCAACTCAGGTTCATTTACGCGATCGGCAACAGCCAGAGAAACCGTTTTGTGGACAAACTGCGAAGCCGCAACCGAAATTGCTCGCCAGCTACGTCTGCGGAATGTTGCTGGGGTGATAGTAGTCGATTTTATTGATATGGAATCGCGGCGCGATCAATTGCAAGTCCTAGAACATTTTAACAAAGCTCTCAAAGCAGATAAAGCTCGTCCCCAGATTGCTCAACTAACCGAACTAGGCTTAGTAGAACTTACCCGCAAACGTCAAGGGCAAAACATCTACGAATTGTTTGGTCAAACTTGTCCTACCTGCGGCGGTTTAGGGCATATAGTACATCTGCCGGGAGAAACTGAAAACAGATTGCCAACACCAGCAGAATTACCAGAGCGTTTTGTATCTTCACCGCATAGAGAACCGCGTTTAGCAGCAACCAGCGTCACAGAACGACGGGAAAGCTACGAGGGATTTAATGAAGGATTAGATGCTGACTCGGAATTAAATCCGATGAATCTAAATCATCCCAGCTATCAAGAGATAGGAGATAACAAGCGTGGTGGTGGTGTTCGCAGGCGTCGTCGCATTAGTATAAATGGAGGAAACGGCAAAGAAGAGCCACGGGTTATTGCTAATCCGCTATCTTTTGTCAACGATCCAGATTTAGAAATTGATGGGGAACCGGAACCACCAGGAACTCCAGAAATATCCTTACCCAGCATTAGCAAAGCTCCTTGGACTGATAGAACAGAGCGGATAAAAATCACTAAAGGTGAACCAGTCAAACCAGTGGTAGAACCTCCGGAGATTGTTTCTGTAGAAATGACATCTCAGGAACAGGATGTTTTCGCTTTGATGGGAATTTCTCCTTTGGTGCGCTTGAATCGGGAAGTAAAAAATCCCAAGTCTGTGATTATTAACGTCACTCCACCGGGACAAACTCCGGCAACACCGACTGAATTTACCTCAGAAGAAGTAAGCACTCCCGAAAGAGTAAGTATTTCCGAATCAACAGTTCCTGAAAGAGTAAGTATTCCGGAAAGAGTAAATCTTGGAGTAACTCCAATTAAGAAGGTTGAGCCAAAACTAGAACCACAACCAGAACCACAACCAGAACCACAACCAGAACCACAACTGGAATTGTTTACCGAAAATTCAACTGTGGATGAAACTGAAGCTAACACTGCTCCTGTTGACAAACGTCGTCGTCGTCGTCGGGGTTCTATGGATCTTGATGCGTCTAACGAGGTGTAAAAGTTAAGTTTCGTAATGGTACAGAAAAAGCAAGCGATCGCTTCTCTCGGATTGCCAACATCTCCAGGAGAATCGATTTGGCTGGAATTGTCTGGCTATTTAGACATTCAACAAGGGTTGATTGCAGGTGTAGATGAAGTGGGACGGGGTGCGCTATTTGGTCCTGTAGTTGCGGCAGCAGTTATCTTACCAGAAAGCGCAATGCCCATTCTGATGGCGGCTAAAATTAGAGATAGTAAAAAGCTGTCTAGTTCTCGAAGAATTCAGTTAGCGCAGCAAATTTGTGCGTTAGCGATTGACTGGAAAATCGGTTTTGCAACAATAGCCGAAATTGACTCTATCAACATTTTGCAGGCAACGCTTTTAGCGATGAAGCGGGCTGTACTGAAGTTGAAGGTACAGCCTGCACTTTGCTTAATTGATGGCAATCAGTTGGTAAAAGGCTTGTTAATGCCGCAACAAACAATAGTCAAAGGTGACGAGCGATCGCTTACCATAGCAAGTGCGAGTATTATTGCCAAAGTTTGGCGTGACGATTTGGTGGTGCGTCTGGCATTAAAATATCCCATGTACGACCTAGAACGGAATAAGGGTTATGGTAGCCAGCGGCATCTAACAGCACTGCAACACTACGGTACTTCCCCGCTGCATCGTCGCTCATTTCGTCCTTGCCAAATTCAGCTTTCAGTCAAGAGTTAATTGTTGTTTGTTAGTTGACGATTAAGAGTCAACTAGCAACAATTACTCTGGAAAAGTCAAAAGATTACTCAGTACCGAGTATCGGCAATTCAGTACTCTTATCAGCAACTTCTATTTCCTTAGTTTGTGATATCACCCAACGACGGTAATCCGCTAATAATTGATGTAACAATCTTTGCTTAACTGTCATCAAAACACTTTTTAGTAAACCATTGCCGGTAGCTTCTAAAATTGATGTCGGCATGAAGGAAAATGGCGGTGGTAACTCAACCTGTACCTCTAAATCAGCTTTTCCTGTTAAGAGAGTCCCAGCCGATCGCTCGTGGGGAGACAAATATCCTTTTAAATTCAGAGTAAAACGTTGGTTAATATATTCCACACCCAGAATTTGACAACCCACCGATCGCAAACAAATAATTCCATTTGATTCTGCCCAAACTCTCATGTCTACAGTGGGTTGAATACTGAGTGTCATAAACGTCAGGGGGCGCATTTTCAAGCGAAATACTTCTTCCGAAAGTTGCTGAATGCGAGTGGGGTCAACTAAAGCATTAACCAGACGTTGTGGTTGACGCAAATAGTGTTGAATGGGGATGGGCTGCTCTGGAACAGCGATTTCAACCGATAAAGAGGCAGTAAACCTAGTAGCCATGAGCTGCTTGAGACTGAGTATAGTAGAATAATTTTAAATTTTTTTCCTGACAAATAACTAATCAGAAAGCTGCTTGATGAATTATTTATAACTAATACTTGCAACTTTACGTGCGATCGCGCAATATCCTAGTTAATTTTAGTATATCCTTCAGTGTTGTCTCTCAACATCTAACCCCAGTTATAGTTATCGATTTATTTTCGGAAAATACTAACCTGTATTCATACAAACAATTGAAATTTTATTCTCAACCTCCTAGGAAGCCAAATCGAAAATTTGCTGTGCGGTCAAGTTGAATTGGGGGAAGGTCGGGGAAACAATGGTCGTGTTTCCTGTAAAGGTCGTCATCTGATATTCTCCATCAACCAAGTTACAAACAAAAATTGTGGGTTGCTTGGGGTTGCCGATGAACTTTCTTGCCCCCAGTGCTGCATAATCGATAATCCAATATTCTTCGATGCCCATTTCCTCATAATCTCGAAGTTTATCGTAGTAATCGTCACGCCAATTAGTTGAAACAACCTCGACGATTAATTTGACCGAATCAGGATTTTGGATAATCGATTCGCTTTCCCACCGGGGTTCTGCCCCAAGAACTTCTTTGTTCAAAACGATGATATCCGGTTCATAACCTGATTTTTCCCGTTTGGGTTTGACGATCGATTCTCTGGGAATAGTCCAGATGCCGCCAGAGCCACTCTGCCTGATAATTATCAATAGTTGCTCGATAAGGGAACCTGTTAGATTTGAATGTTTTCCCTTTGGCTTGGGCATTTCGATAATTACTCCATCGTAGAGTTCGTACCGGACTTTTGAATTTTCGGGATACCAACTTATAAATTCATCGAAGCTGTATAGTTTGGGTTCGACTTTGGCTTGAGTCATAAGTCATTTTTGGATTATTTTCAGCTTTAGTTTCAGTTGCCCTTGTTATCTGTTATGAATATAAACGGCAACTAAAGGCTGAAGTGATGAATCAATCGATTGCACATTTAGGACCTCCCGGCACTTACGCAGAACAAGCTGCTCTTTTTTATCTCAACTGGCTGGAAAAAAACAAGGGAATTGAAGCTAACTTGTGTCCCTATCCCAGCATTGCCCAGTCACTCCAAGCCGTAGTTCAAGGTAATGCACAGTTAGCTGTTGTGCCTGTAGAAAATTCTATTGAAGGAAGCGTGACAATGACGCTAGATTCGCTATGGCAACTGGAAACTTTGCGAATTCAGCTCGCGTTGGTAATGCCGATCGCTCATGCATTAATTTCCGCTGCTAGTAGCTTAGATAACATTAGAACAGTTTATTCTCACCCGCAAGCTTTAGCGCAATGTCAGCGATGGTTGGAAAAGTTTCTGCCCAATGTGCAGCTGATTCCCACTAATTCCACAACCGAGCCGCTACAACATTTAGAACAGGACAAAACCGCAGCAGTGATTTCATCTAGTAGAGCGGCGCAATTGTACAACTTGCCGATACTAGCTAGGGGAATTAACGACTATCCAGAAAACTGTACTCGCTTTTTGGTAGTCAGTCAAACTGAAGTAGATACAGCTTACCGAATACCTTCTGCAACTTCTAGTCATACGTCTCTAGCTTTTAGTATGCCTGCAAATACACCAGGTTCTCTGGTCAAACCGTTACAAATCTTTGCCGAACTTAACATTAACCTTAGCAGAATTCAGTCTCGTCCCACGAAGCGATCGCTCGGAGAATACTTGTTTTTTCTTGATTTAGAAGCGGATTCCACCGAGCCAAAAATGCAATCTGCTTTAGCTGAATTGAGCACTCACACAGAAGTATTAAAATTTTTTGGTAGTTATAATGTTCTACCAGCCAAAGCTTTATAAGTTAACAGTCATTAGTTTAAAGTCCATAGTCTAAAGATACTTGGACTTTTGACCGTTGACTATTAACTCATTATTTATCATTAAAGGTGTCTTTGAGAACAGTGCGAGCGGCAAGATGATTGCGAGTAGAAGTCAAAATTTCAGCTTCCCGTTCTAAACGAGCGGCAGTGTCTTGCATTTCTAGCAATAACTGTTGCTCTGGGGCTACACCATAAAGGTTACTCGCTACCCAGTAAGATAATTCCATTGGCAAAGAAGGCAAATCTTCAGGCAGTTCGATATTTTGTTCAGTCAACTTAGATGATAGCCGGATAACATCTCGGAGTAGTTGTTCTACATCTGTTGCTAAATGTCGTAAATCTTTGCTTGGTGGTTGGTCTTCAATCCACTCAACTAAACCAACACGATATGGCTTTTCTCTGACATATTCTAGGACGCGAAATCTTTGCTGTCCTAAAGTTAGCATCTTTATGCGGTCATCTGGCAGTCGTTGGTAATGAATGATTTCCGCACAGCAGCCAACATTTGCGATCGCTCCTTTTGCTTGATCGAACATCAAAACACCAAACCTGCGATCGCTCTCCAGAATCGTGTTCATCATTATTCTGTAGCGAAATTCAAAAATATGCAGTGGTAATGGTCTGGTGGGAAATAGAACTACTTCGGGTAACGGGAACAGAGGTAGTTCGCGAACCGCAATTTTAGAAGAAGATGTCATTGTTGCCTTGGTATAAATTTAATCTTTAAAAAGATATTATTTTTGGCTTTTCCCGTTTGCTGCTTACATTCTATCATTTGTTTTCTAGCTAAATAAAAAGCCCTGAGAGATATTTTTTCAGGGCTACGTCAATATTCATACTAAGGTTGGAGCGTTGTTATTAGTTGGAGCGTTGTTGGTTAACAGTCAACACTCAACAGTTATTAACTATCCACCAACCACTATCCACGTTCCTATTTACAATTTGACTTCAATATCCACACCAGATGGCAAATCAAGTTTCATCAAAGCATCAATAGTTTTAGAAGAAGGCTGATAAATGTCAATAATGCGACGATGGGTACGAGTTTCAAAGTGTTCCCGTGAGTCTTTATCGACGTGTGGTGATCGCAGTACGCAATATATCCTGCGTTTTGTTGGTAAAGGAATCGGTCCTATGGCTGTAGCGTTAGTCCGGTTAGCTGTGTCTACAATCTTCTCGCAAGATGTATCCAGTAAGCGACGGTCAAAAGCCTGTAAGCGAATTCTAATTTTCTGTTGCTGTAGAGTTGCCATCTTTAATTGTCCAGGTTCTGATTAATTAGGGGACTGGGGAATGGGGAGTGGTAAATGGGTAATGGGCAATTGGGCTTTTCCAAAGAGTGAAATTCCTAATTTTTAGTCCCTAATCCAAGCGTCCCCACTCCCTAAATTTTCGGTCAGAGAAAGGAGCAGAGACGCATTATACCATCTCTGCTCCATATTTTGACTAAATTACAGAAGTGTTACTTCAGGATTTTGGATACGACACCCGCACCGATAGTGCGACCACCTTCACGAATAGCGAAGCGCATACCTTGCTCAATAGCGATGGGGTTGATTAATTCCACACTCATTTTAATGCGATCGCCTGGCATGATCATTTCTGCCGCGCTACCATCATCGGCAGTGAATGCTGTAATCGTGCCGGTTACGTCTGTTGTCCGCACATAAAATTGAGGACGGTAGCCAGGGAAAAATGGAGTCTTACGACCACCTTCTTTTTCTGTCAGTATGTACACTTCACCTTCAAATTGGGTGTGGGGAGTAATCGAACCGGGTTTAGCTAACACCATACCGCGTTCAATATCAGTCTTCTGAATACCGCGCAGTAGTACACCGGCGTTATCCCCAGCCATACCTTCATCGAGACTCTTTTTAAACATCTCAATTCCGGTTACGGTTGTGTTGCGAGTATCTCTGATACCCACTAGTTCGACGTTATCGCCGACTTTGACTTTACCACGCTCAATCCGACCTGTGGCAACAGTACCGCGACCTGTGATGGAGAATACGTCTTCAATCGCCATCAAGAAAGGCTTATCGATATCTCGCTCCGGAGTGGGGATAAACGAATCTACAGCGTCCATCAGCTCATAGATTTTATCTACCCACTCATTTTCACCGCGTTTGGTCTTAGGATTCTTGGTCATTGCTTCGAGAGCTTGCAGACCAGAACCTTTAATAATGGGGATGTCGTCACCAGGGAAATCGTAGCTGGTGAGCAGTTCTCTCAGTTCTAGTTCTACTAGTTCTAACAGTTCTGGGTCATCCATCAAGTCTTCTTTGTTCAAAAAGACAACCAAGCTGGGTACACCCACCTGCTTTGCTAACAGAATGTGTTCGCGGGTTTGGGGCATTGGACCATCGGTAGCAGCTACTACGAGGATGCCTCCATCCATCTGTGCCGCACCGGTGATCATGTTCTTCACATAGTCAGCGTGTCCGGGACAGTCTACGTGGGCATAGTGACGATTTCCGGTTTCGTACTCAACGTGAGCGGTATTAATTGTAATACCCCGTGCCTTTTCTTCGGGTGCGTTATCGATTTGATCGTAACCCTTAGCCACGGCTTGACCGTTAGCTGCTAAGGTCATGGTGATCGCTGCCGTTAACGTAGTTTTACCGTGGTCAACGTGTCCAACAGTACCGATATTTATGTGGGGTTTATTCCTTTCAAACTTTGCGCGTGCCATTAATCCTCGTTTCCTTTATCTAACTAAGCGTTCCCTTTGCTTTTAGCAATGATTGCCTCAGCCACGTTGCGAGGCACTTCTTCGTAACGGCTAAACTCCATTGAGAAGATGCCCCGACCTTGGGTTTTAGACCGGATATCAGTAGCGTAACCAAACATTTCTGCTAATGGTACTTTAGCAGTTACTTTGGCAATTCCCTGCTCAGATCCCATCCCCTCAATTTGCCCGCGACGGGAATTGAGGTCGCCCATAACATCTCCAAGGTAGTTTTCGGGAACTTCTACCTCAACTTTCATCATAGGTTCTAACAGGACGGGTGAGGCTTTCATCACAGCCTCTTTCATCGCCATTGAGCCAGCGATTTTGAAAGCCATTTCCGACGAGTCTACATCGTGGTAAGAACCATCAATCAATGTTGCTTTCACATCAATTAATGGATATCCAGCGAGAACACCAGATTCACAGCTTTCTTTCATTCCCTGTTCGGCAGGTCCGATGTACTCTTTGGGTACGATACCACCAACAATCTTCGAGACGAATTCAAAGCCAGTTCCTGGTTCTCCGGGTTCCAAGTTGATCACAACGTGACCGTATTGACCTTTACCACCACTCTGACGGATAAACTTGCCTTCTACTTTGTTGACACCTTTACGGATGGTTTCGCGGTAAGCTACTTGCGGCGCACCGACATTCGCTTCCACCTTAAATTCTCGCAACATGCGGTCTACAAGAATTTCTAGGTGTAACTCTCCCATACCTGCAATCACGGTTTGATTGGTTTCCGGATCGACGCGGACACGGAAGGTGGGATCTTCTTCTGAGAGAGATTGCAGAGCTTTGGACAGCTTGTCCATGTCATTCTTGGTTTTGGGTTCAACCGCTACCGAGATGACAGGCTCAGGAATAAACAGGGATTCGAGAATTACTGGTGAACCTTCATCAGTGATGGTGTCACCGGTCAAGGTGTCTTTTAATCCCAATGCGGCTCCCAAATCACCTGCACGCAGTTCTTCGACATCTTGCCGATCATCTGCTTTGAGAATCACCAGACGGGAAATGCGTTCTTTCTTATTCTTGGTAGCGTTGAGGACGTAGCTACCCTTCTTGAGAACTCCAGAATAAACGCGAACGAAGGTGAGGCGACCATAAGGGTCAGCCATAATCTTGAATGCCAGAGCCGATAAAGGTTCGTTATCATCAGCTCGACGCTCAACGGTATCACCATTGGGCAGTAAGCCTTGAATTGGCGGTACTTCGCTTGGTGCTGGCAGATAATCTACAACCGCATCCAACATCAGCTGCACGCCTTTGTTTTTGAAGGCTGAACCGCAAAGTACTGGGACAATTTTACCTGCAACTGTGCCTTTACGCAGTGCCGTACTGATTTCATCTGTTGTGAGTTCTTCGCCCTCGAAGTACTTGCTCATCAGATTGTCATCGGTTTCTGACACTGCTTCCACTAACTTGACGCGGTATTCTTGCGCCTTTTCTTGCATGTCGGCGGGGATATCGGTTTCTTCGATATCTGTTCCCTGGTCATTGTTGTACATATGTGCACGCATCTGCACTAAGTCAATAATGCCTTTAAAGTCGTTTTCCGCACCAATGGGCAGTTGAATGGCGATCGCATTCGCTCGCAGGCGATCGCACATCTGATCGTGAACTCGATAAAAGTTCGCCCCTGTGCGATCCATTTTGTTAATAAAGGCGATGCGAGGAACTTTGTAACGGTCTGCTTGCCGCCACACTGTCTCTGATTGCGGTTGCACGCCGCCCACTGAACAAAATACTGCAATTACACCATCCAACACGCGCATGGAACGTTCTACTTCAATTGTGAAGTCAACGTGACCTGGTGTATCGATAATGTTTATTTGATGATCTTTCCAACTGGTTGTTATCGCTGCGGCAGTGATGGTAATTCCCCGCTCCCGCTCTTGTTCCATCCAGTCTGTTACGGCTGTTCCTTCATGGACTTCGCCGATTTTGTGAATTATTCCAGAGTAAAACAATATTCTCTCTGTTGTTGTTGTCTTGCCCGCATCTATATGCGCCGCAATCCCAATATTGCGTACTCTCTCTAGTGGGATCGTACGTGCCACAGCTGCCTCCTAAGTTTTCGCCTCATGATATCTTGTATATTACACTTTGTTAAGTTTCTATACTTTTACGGAAAACCGCCTTTTCTTATAGAAATCCGCAATATATCGCTTTTTTACTGGCGATATATCGGTTCTCTACGTAGTTTAGACATCCTGTTATGTAATACAGGTCAGAATGCCTTTTAGTAACGATAGTGAGCAAAAGCTTTGTTAGCTTCGGCCATCCGGTGCGTTTCTTCGCGCTTGCGAATAGCGTTTCCGGTTTCGTTGGCAGCATCCATTAATTCATTTGCCAGTCTGCTTGCCATTGTCCGTCCCGGTCTAGCCCTGGAAAACTGTACCAGCCAGCGCAATGCTAAGGTGGTACCGCGATCGTTACGTACTTCCATCGGTACTTGGTAGGTTGCTCCACCAACCCGACGCGCTTTTACTTCTACTAAAGGCGTTGCATTTCGCACTGCTCTTTCAAAGGTTTCTAAGGCATTCGCTCCAGTGCGTTCCTCAATTGTTTTCAACGCTTCATAAACAATCCGTGCGGCAAGTGATTTCTTGCCATGACGCATTATCCGTCGAATTATCATGCTAACAAGACGACTGTTATACACTGAGTCAGACGGAACTGGGCGCTTTTTAATAACACCACGACGAGACATACTTTACCCTTACTTCGGATTTGCGAACCTTACTTTGTGCGTTACATGCGATCGCAGCGACGCTCTTTGAAGTTAACTTGTTGCCCAAAACTTGACACAACAAGGCGACAATCTTATATACCTTAATCTCAAAATTAAGATGCTGCTGCCGCTAACAGCATTCTCAGATATTCCTGCACGTACCGGGTGTAGGTGGAAGCTTTACCAATTTAACTTGATTTAACTCAAAACTTGCTAGCATCAAAGAATTGCTGCCGTTTTGTGAGCAAGCTTCCAGCAAAGGAGCATACCCTTGGGGAAGCTGCTTTACGTCTACATTAACGTTAACCGTTTTTTGGCACCATACACTTGATGAAGCAATTAATCGCATCAAAAGCGATTAATTAACTATCATTTTATTTTTTCGCTGCTTTCGGACGTTTGGTTCCGTATTTGGAACGACCTTGCTTGCGGTCTTTGACTCCGGCTGTATCTAAGGTGCCACGAATAATGTGGTATCTCACGCCTGGTAAGTCCTTAACCCGACCGCCACGAATCATCACAACGGAGTGCTCTTGCAAGTTGTGACCAATTCCGGGAATGTAAGCTGTGACTTCAAATCCCGAAGTCAGTCGTACCCTTGCTACTTTACGTAGAGCTGAGTTCGGTTTTTTCGGTGTAGTCGTGTATACTCTTGTACATACGCCCCGCCGTTGAGGGCATTGCTTTAGAGCTGGTGACTTGGTTTTCTGACGCGCTTTTTCGCGTTCAGTTCGGATAAGCTGCTGTATAGTTGGCATGAGTTACAGCGCGTGAAGCTGCTTTAAGGTCTAAGTTTTCAACAAATCCCTATTATATCGTTTTCTACGGGTTTTGTGTCAAATTTTTAGGGATTAGGTGCTAGAGTCGAAAAAGAATTGCCACAACCACAGGTAGCGATCGCACTTTGATTATGAAAGCGAAAACCACCGCCCATAAGATCCTCTGAATAATCGAGTATTAAACCATTAATATAATCTAAGCTGGCAGCGTCTATCACTATTTGGATGCCGTGACGATCAATTAGACGATCGTCATGTTTTACCGCTTCATCAAAAGACATATCATAAAACCACCCCGAACAACCACCAGCTTTCACTGCCAAGCGAACGAAAATATTTGACGGCAGCTGCTTTGATTTTAATCGCCCGATTTCGCTGGCGGCTGCTTGACTCAGTTCAATCATAGAATTTATCTTCTTAAATTGAAAACCGTTCAAAAATATCATCTACCCAAAACTAGACAAATCTAGTGAAATATAGATAATTACGTTTTTAATGGGTTTTAAGCCTTTAAAGGGATAAACGGCAAGTCCCCTATCTCATGGCTTTTAAGCATTTTAGATGACTTTTACAAATCCTACTACTACCTAGTTGATTCAACCGTTATAAATATTGTCTTCGTATTTTGTAGTTAATTTTTTAGTTATGTTAATAAACTTTTATGATCTTTGTCAATCCTCTACTCTGTATATTTTTAGGTAGTTTTGTACAGATTTGAGGAGAAATTAGATTACAGTTTCCAACCCCATCTGTAATATGAAGATGGGGTTTGGAAGCCTGCGCTCCGGAAGGCTTTATTTGTGTAGCCTGGACGCCATGCTTTCATCGCTTGAGGGCGACCAAAAGCAAGATAGAGCAGATTTCAGGTAAATGAAGTACATATATAAAACCCCTCTCTTTGTAGAGACGTAGCAGTGCTACGTCTCTACGTGTATTCGATATTGACGATAGGCTGCTGTATGAGTTTAGAAACAGAAAAACCAATTATCTACTTTTGATAGCGGTCTTTGAGTTTTCATCATTAGTACGGGCGTAGTCGTCTTGGTAGCGCACAATATCATCTTCGCCTAAGTATTCGCCATTTTGGACTTCAATCAACACCAAAGGAATGACGCCAGGATTTTCTAGACGATGAGTTGTACATTGAGGTACATAGGTTGACTGATTATTGGTTAGTACCACTTCTTGATCGCCACAAACGACCTTAGCTGTACCACAAACGACAATCCAGTGTTCGCTGCGGTGATGGTGCATTTGCAAGCTCAGGCGGTGTCCCGGCTTAACTTCGATGCGCTTAATTTTGTATCCGCGCCCTTCTTCCAAAACCGTGAAAGAACCCCAAGGGCGCAACTCGGTTGCAGCAACGCCTCTAGAACTTCCAGATGGAGGTGTGGGCAGTGTGTTGATTTGTGTTGTTTCAGATAATTGAGCCATAGTTACCTCATTAGGAGACATGACAAATTGCGTGTACTCTTTACCATTGATGAAAAAATATGGCGCAATGTAGCAACCGTGAAAATTAGCAATTCAGTTCACCTTTGCCAAACATAGCAGAACCAGATTACATGGTGTAATCGGTAACTACTGAAATTTATGTATCTACACCAATTCTTCATTAAGCAAGAGAATAGCTTTGACTAACCTTTAAGAAAGGGAGGGG